>NZ_QRHU01000010.1:0-89121 GCF_003470945.1 Collinsella sp. AM23-17
CTATTTGCTCAATGTGTTCGGCTGAGATCGGAAATCAACCCCTTATATGTAACAATCATACCGGCTTCCTAACGTTCAGAATGGTTTCTACTGTCTGCTGCGGTGTTTGGTTGGAATTGTCCAGCCAAAAGCCGATCCGTGGTGTTGTCTGCATTTTACTAAATACAAATTCAATGTATACAGAAAGAAATATATAAGGAGTGGGAGGGATTCCGCCGTAGTCGGCATTGTAGGAAAATCCAAAAGTTTAGATTTTCTCAAAATGCTTATCTTTTGGTCTTTGGTTCGGAATAGTGTAGTGCTGGCGGTCTATCTCTTGTTTTCGGTTGCTTGCTTCCTTACCGTACATGAGCATTTAGCTACGGAGTGTCACACGCCGACCCCGCCCTGGGCGAAGCCTCCAATCGCATGACGCTCGATGCCGATCATCGCATGTACGACTACAAGCTACGTCATGCCATGCACCTTGATCGACGCAATATCACGCAAGTCCACACCGACGACTTCGAGATAAGCGACCGCATTTTCGACGCCTTTTCGATGCTCAACGAAGGCCGTTATTTCTTTATCGAGAACTTAGACAAGGACCGCACCCTTTGGTCGCAAGGTGCCTTGCGCGATCTCGGTCTTCCTTCGGAGCACATAGACAGCTGCCGCGATTTCTGGAAGACGCGCGTCCATCTCGATGACCTCGAGGCCTACGCCAACGACATCGACCAGATCTATAACGGCTCCAAGCACCGTCGAGTCATGCAGTACCGCGTGCGCAACGCCGCCGGCGACTACGTCCTGTGCCGTGCTCGCGGGTTTCGTATCGATGGCGACGGACACGACCCCTCGCTCTATGTCGGCGAGCTCGTCAACCACTCACTTGCCGAGACCGTCGACGCCGCTACGGGCCTCGGAACGCAGCGCATGCTGATCAACGCTATCGATGCCTGCCGCCGCGATCGTTGCGAGACAGGGCTTATAGCGGTGCGCATTCGTGGCACGGCAAAGCTCAACGAGCTCTACGGGGCCGAGGCTGTCGACAACATGCTTGCCGAATACGCAGACCGCATGTTGTCGATCACCCGTGGCAGGAGTCGCGTCTACCGTTCTCGAAGCGTCCAGTTCGTCGTGCTCAGCAACGATTTGGATCACGAGGCATTCGAGCAACTGACCCATCACCTTAAAGAAGCCGTTTTCGCTCCCGTTCGAATCGCGGGCGACACCATTACTCCCGTCTGTCTTGTCGTCCCGGCCTTTTACGAGCGTCTAACCAACCAAGCGACCGCCGTTTTAGGCGAACTCGACCGTCGCCTTCGCACGGCCGGCGGACTTGTTCCCAACGACAGCCTCCCCATACCCGAGACAGAGCGCAAAAGCACCATCGTCGAGCGCATCGATACGCTCACGGGCCTCTATCGACCCAGCGAGTTTATGCGGCGCGCCAACGCATTTCTCCAGACAAGACGCGACGGTGCCTGGTGCATCGCCACCGTCGACATGGGACACATGCGGCTGTTCAACGAATGGCACGGACAGGCCGAGGGCGACCGCACGCTCGCCGACGTGGGCACGGTCCTCAAAGACATCGAGAATGCCGACATGGGCGTCGCAGGGTATTGGGGCCAAGACGACTTTTGCATACTCATCCCCTTTGAGCACGACACCGTCCATCAAATCTATAGCCGCGTTCGCGAGGCCGTGGCCAAGCACGATAACGGCGTGGGTTTCTGGCCGTCCATGGGCGTTTTCCCCATCGACCCCAGCGAGGAAATCACCATCGATGCGCAGGCCAAGGCCATGTTTACCAATCGGCGCGCGAAAAGCGACTTCAAGGAGCGCATTGCCATTTTCCGCCCCGACGAGTACGAACGCGAAATCGTGTTCCACCGCACGCTGACCGAATTCCAGTACGCGCTCTCAAACGGCCGCATTACCTACTACTTGCAGCCCCAGGTCGACATGGAAACCGGCGAGATCATTGGCGCCGAGGCACTCACGCGCTGGATCGACAAGGACGACTCCCTCATTTCGCCCGCCACCTTTATCCCCACTCTCGAGGAAAGCGGCTTTGTGATGACGCTCGACAAATACGTTTGGCAGGGCGTTGCCATGTGGCTGCGCGAGCGTATAGATCGGGGGCTTCGCGTGGTTCCGATCTCGCTTAACGTGTCGCGCGTGGATATTCTTGCCTGCGACGTTGCCGAACATATGGGGGCGCTTGCCGCCCAATACAACCTACCGCCCGAGCTCATGCGTATCGAGATCACCGAGACGGCTTATACGGGAGAGTCCGAGGCCGTGGATAAGCTGACGGCCGGCCTGCACACCCGCGGCTTCTCGACCTATATGGACGATTTTGGCACCGGCCAGTCCACGCTCGCGATGCTCAAGAACGTCAACGTCGACGTCATCAAGCTCGACCGCACGTTTGCGCCCGTCGACGGCGATCAAGGCCGTAGTGCGCACATCATTTCATCGATGCTCGAGATGGCGCAGTCGCTCCATTTGCCCGTTGTGATCGAAGGCGTCGAGACCAATGAGCAGGCCAACATGCTGCGCAACATGGGTGCCCGCTACGCTCAGGGTTTCCTCTACTACCGCCCCATGCCGGCGAAAGATTTTGAGGTATTGCTCGATGGCGGCAATAACAATTGATACGCTCGCGCGCAGAACGCTACCGTTAAGGGACATGCTTGTCCCCATTGGCTAACTTGTATTCCCAAATCGAGTTGAATTGGGGATATGATACAAACCACTGTCTCGCCCAAGGAGGTTATGCATCATGAACGAGTCCTATCGCCTGGGCGAGCAATCGATCATCGCCCATCTACAGCGACTTGCGAACGGGGCCTCAACCGCCGAGCTCGATGTTGCCGCGCTGCCCACGGAGCTGCGCGCCATCGGCGAGCAGCTGCAAAAGACGTATGCCATCCTGCATCAGGAACGGCAGTTACTCGAGCGCGGTGCCTATATCGATACACTCACCAATCTTGGCAACCGTAGTGGACTCGACCACCATGTCGATCAGCTCTGGCGCAAAGGCACCTCCTTCACCTGCGCCTATATTGATATCGACCACCTCAAGCACTGCAACGATACGTTTGGCCACGCCGAAGGCAATCGCTACATTCTGAGCATCTGCCGCGCGCTCACCGAAACCATGGAGCACGATGAGCTTCTGTTCCGTATCGGTGGAGACGAATTTGTACTTGTGTCCCCCACGACAGACGAAGCCGAGCTCGAGCAGCGCCTGGAGCGAACACGCGCCGATCTTATCGGAGCGACATCAGACGGTAAGGCGCCCATGATCGCCAGTTTTAGTTTTGGCTGTTCGCGTGTCGACCCGCTGGCAGGCGATACGCGTCATCAGATGACCATGGACGCCGACCGCAAAATGTATCGCTACAAGCTCATGCACCGTGTGCAGCAACCGAAGGAAAACGATGCTCCGCAACGCCCGATCACAGAACAACCCCCCCCCTGCAACGATCGGGTGTTCCAAGCGATCTCGATGAGCTCCGAGATACGCTATCCGTTTATCCTTAATCTCGATACCGGCGAATCGCAATGGTCGGTTAATGCCGTGCGCGATTTTGGCCTGCCCTCCCAGCATCCCTACAACTCACTCGATATATGGCTTGCCCGCGTTCACCCCGAGGACCGCGACAGCGTACGGGCCGAGCTCGATATGGTGCTAAACGGCACGTGGCACTTCCACTACATGCAGTATCGCGTCTTGGATGCCACCGGGAAATACGCGCTTTGCGACTGTACGGGCTACCGCTTGGACGGCACCGATACCGAGCCCAACATGTATGTGGGCATTATCGTCAACCGAAGCTTGGCAGATACGACTGATTCCGTGACCGGCCTGGGCGATATCCATGCCCTGGTCAACGCCATTGGCGAAATGCGTCGCGTGGCGCGCGAGGCGGGCTTGATCGCCATTAAAATCGACGATGTCGCTCAGGTCAATACCCGCTTTGGCTTTGAGGCGGGCGACCGCGTTTTGGCAGAAAGTGCCGCCTGTCTCATGGATTGCTCGCGCGGCAAGGGTCGTCTGTTCCGCTCTACCGGACCGATGTTCGTGGCGCTCTTCGACGACATCGATCCCCAAGAGACCGACGCGATCGCAGAGGAAATCGAACGGTTCTTGGGGTCGCCCGTGCTTCTAGGCTCATTTGAATATCAGCCACCCCTTCGCGTGGCCACGCTTCATCTGGACGCCGTCGACCGACAGCCCGTTTCCATTTTGAACGAACTTAATGCACTGCTTAAAGAAGCGCCGCAGGTACCGGGCACCAAGCTGGACTAGCGTCGTGGGGCGCGATGTGAAACACAGGCCGGCATCGCGCCCCACGTCACCTGCCCGCTCGTGAGATAATCCTCTGCAAAAGTCACCGACAGCAGAGGGAGTTTGTGATGAAGGTTCTCTTGGTCAATGGCAGCCCCAAGGCAAACGGCAACACCGCCCGCGCACTCGCCGAGGTCACCGAGCAACTCGGCGCCGAAGGCATTGATACCGAGATGTTTCAACTAGGCGCCAAGCCCATTCGCGATTGCATCGGTTGCGGCCAGTGCGGCAAGCTCGATTGCCGTTGCACTTTTGACGATGATGCCGTCAACGAGCTGATTGCCGCCGCCGAGCAGGCAGACGGCTTTGTCTTTGGTTCACCCGTCTACTATGCGCACCCCAGCGGACGCATCCTCTCGGCCCTCGACCGTGCGTTTTATGCCGGCAGCAAGGCCTTTGCGCACAAGCCGGGCGCCGCCGTCGCCGTTGCCCGCCGTGGCGGCACGTCGACCACGTTTGACGTACTCAACAAGTACTTCACCATTAACCAGATGCCCGTGGTGGCCTCCACGTACTGGAACAACGTCTTTGGTGCCATGCCGGGCGAGGCCGCCCAGGATGCCGAAGGCCTTGCCACCATGCGAAACATCGGCAAGAACATGGCCTGGCTGCTGCGTTGCATCGAGGCGGGAAAGGCCGCCGGCATCGAAACCCCCCAGGCCGATCGCGCTAGGACCAACTTTATCCGATAGTCCAACGACGGGCGCCTCGATGTTTTGACAATGGCAGCGAGAAGTCAACTGACGAGGCAAGGTGCCTTGAAAGAGGAGGACGCTGGGCTTTTGCCCGCGTCCGACGATTGAAAGGCAGATTGCCCGTCAGATGGCTTCGCAGCGTCGAGGTGACCGTCGTTCGTTAAAACGACGGAACTACGAGAACGGCGGAACATAATATGAATATTCAAATTTTCGGGACTAAGAAGTCCTTCGATACCAAGAAGGCCCAGCGTTATTTTAAGGAGCGCCGCATTAAGGTGCAGTTTATTGACCTGAAGGAAAAGGAGATGAGCAAGGGCGAGCTCACGAGCGTGATGCAGGCGGTTGGCGGCATCGACAAGCTGCTCAACCCCAAAGCCAAGGACGAGGAGACGCTCGCACTCATCCAGCACCTCACCCCCAGCCAGCGTTTCGATAAGCTGCTCGAGAACCAGCAGGTTCTGGCCGTGCCCATCGTGCGCAACGGCAAAAAGGCCACCGTCGGCTATTGTCCCGACGTGTGGGGAGCCTGGGAGTAGCCTGTGTTATTTGTCGGCACGTGGGTATAAGAGCAGGAGTTTGACATAAGATTCAACTGTAAGCCATGTCTAACAAAGGAGGGCACATGCCCAACAAACCCGTGAAGATCATCATGCTTACCGGATACCTCGGTGCCGGCAAGACCACGCTGCTCAACCACATCCTCGCTAACGACGGCGGCATCCGCGCCGCCGTGATCGTCAACGATATCGGCGAGATCAACGTCGACGCCAGCCTCATCGCCGACGGCGGCCTTTCCGAGACCGACGACCTCATCCCGCTCACCAACGGCTGCATCTGCTGCACACTTTCGGATGACCTGGCCAACCAGCTGCAGGGCATCGCCGATTCGGGCAACTTCGACTACATCATCATCGAGGCCTCGGGTATCTGCGAGCCTATCCCCATCGCCTACACCATCTCGAGCTTCTGCGACGAGGCCAAGGTGGGCGGCGAGCCCAAGCTCGCGCTCGACAACATCGTGGCCGTGGTCGACTGCGCCCGCATGTACGACGAGTTCAACGGCGGTCGCGACCTGCTGGCCGAGGATATCGACGAGGACGACATCGAAAGCCTGCTCATCCAGCAGATTGAATTCTGCTCCACGCTGATCCTCAACAAGACCGACACCGTGACGCCTGAGCAGATCGCCGAGCTCAAGGCCATCGTGCGCAGTCTGCAGAAGGACGCCGTGATCGTCGAGGCGCAAAACGGCGAGGTCCCCATGGAGGAGCTGCTCGACACCGACCGCTTCGACTTTATGCGCGCCTACAACTCCGCCGCCTGGATCGAGGCCATGGAGCATCCCGAGGAGCACGACGACCCCGAGGTGCTCGAGTACGACATCGAGACCTTTGTGTACTCGCGCCGCAAGCCGTTTGACCTGCAGAAGTTCACCGATTTTGTTGAGCAGGAGTGGCCCGACGAGGTCATCCGCGTCAAGGGTCCGCTGTGGCAGGCCAGCAATCCGGACATGTGCTACATGTTTGAGCAGGCCGGCCACCAGATGCGCCTGATGGAGAACGGCCTGTTTGTCGATTCCGCACCCGAGGGCGAAAAGCAGAAGATCATCGACGAAAACCCCGAGATCATGCAGATTTGGGACGACGAGACGGGCGACCGCATGACGAGCCTGTGCATCATCGGCCGTCACATGGACAAGGATGCGCTCATCGCCTCCCTCGATGCCTGCCTGACCGACTGGCACCGCGCCTAGGTTTATCAAAGCGGGCATTTTGCCGCCCACGTAACCGCCAAACCACCACGAAGGTACCCTTCGTGGTGGTTTTTCATTCTGAACCAAGGAGATTCATGTTCAACATTGTGCTGTATGCGCCCGAGATTCCGGCCAATACGGGCAATATCGGCCGTACCTGTGTGGTCACCGGCGCCCGCCTGCATCTGGTGGAGCCGCTGGGGTTTTCGCTCGACGACAAGACAGTACGTCGCGCCGGCCTGGGCTACTGGCAGAATTTGGACGTGACGACTTATGCCGGCTGGGAGGATTTCCTTGCGCGCAACGGCCTCTCCCCCGCCGACGAGCGCCTACATCTGCTGACCAAAAAGGCACGCCGCACCTATGCGCAAAGCACCTACCGCGACGGTGACTATTTGGTCTTTGGCAGCGAGAGCTCGGGCATTCCCGAGGAGCTGCTCGCTGTGGCGCCCACGCGCTGCGAGCGCATCCCGATGCTGCGCGATTGCGACTCGCTCAATAACGCCGAGACCTGGGAAGCCCACGAGGAATCGCTCGGGCATACCGAGGACAGCCACGAAGCCATCCTTCAGCAGGATATCTGCGGCAACTTCGTCGACCCGGACGACTACCGTATCAGCGCACTCAACCTCTCCAACAGCGCTGCCATCGTCCTCTACGAGGCCCTGCGCCAAACAGGCTTTCCGGGAATGTGACAAAGGGATTGTCCCTTTGTCACATTCAAGCGCCATGTCGATGACACACACGCCTAATTGATGCTCTAAATAACGGACCATCGCTTTTAATCAGAATTAACTAGAATAAAATGAAGTTAAACGGAGGTGTGAAAGGAGAGCCTTGTGGAATATCTCGAGAACCCGTTTACCCCCAGTTTTGGTGAGGTTCCTGCTCATCTCGCTGGCAGACAACAGATTATTCGGGATTTGGACCGTGCCTTCTTGAGTCAGCGCAGGCGCCCGGAATTGACCTCGATCTTCTCAGGCGCGCGTGGAACCGGCAAAACCGCTCTCATGTCGTCGCTTGCGACAAGGGCGGAATCCCACGGCTGGATTGCCGTAAAGACGACCGCGCTCCCGGGAATGCTTGAGGAAATCGAGTTCGGGGCGAAACGTGCTGCAGGCCATCTCATCGACCCGTCTAACAGCTTCGAAGTCACCAGTCTCGGAATTGCACCATTCGGCAGCATCGAGGTCAATCGCGTTCATGATGCCTCAACCTGGCGCTATCGCATGAGCGACATCATCGACCAGCTCAACGAAGCGGGCACCGGACTGCTCGTCACGGTTGATGAGGTCGATCCGATGCTCGACGAGATGATTCAGCTCGCGGCCACGTATCAGCACTTTGTGACCGATGGAAAACGCGTCGCCCTGCTCATGGCGGGACTTCCCAACAACGTCTCGACGTTGCTGAACCACAAGACGGTCTCGTTCCTTCGCCGCGCCCAACAATATCATCTGGGTCGCATTGCCGACTATGACGTGCGCGAGGCCTTGATTCGCACAATCCAGGAAAACGATCGCCTGGCAGATGCTGAGGGAATCGATAGAGCTGTTCGCTCGATCTCCGGTTTTCCCTTCCTATTGCAACTCGTAGGCTACCGTGCCTGGGATCTCACAAGCGATTCGAAGGAAATCTCGTCACGCGACTTTGACCTGGGAATCAAAATCGCGCGCGACGAGATGGACGACCGAATCCTCGCGGCAACCTATCGGGAACTCACTGCAGAGGACAAGCGATTCCTCATCGCCATGCTCGATGACGAGGAAGAGTCCACCACCGCTGATCTTGTCGAGCGCCTCAAGCGTTCGCCACAGCAGGTCTCCCGCTACCGACGCCGCATGATAGACGCCGGCATCATCGGAGAACGCGGACGCGGAATCGTCGCTTTTGAATTGCCGTTTTTCCGTGACTATCTCGCCGCTCAGTGCGTGAAATAGACATCAATGCGACAAAGGGACAATCCCTTTGTCGCATCGTCTATAGATAGCGGCCGGTAAAGCTCTTGGGGCAGGCTGCGATGTCGCCCGGCGTGCCGACGCAGACGATTTGCCCGCCTGCGTCGCCACCACCTGGGCCCATGTCGATCACGTAATCGGCGTTACGGATAAGGTCGAGGTCGTGCTCGATCACGACAACTGTGGCGCCCTTGGCGACGAGGCCGTCGAACACACTCAGCAGCACCTGAACATCGAGCGGGTGCAGGCCAATTGTGGGTTCGTCGAACACGAATACGGCATCATCCTGCACGCGGCCCATCTCACTCGCGAGCTTAAGACGCTGCGCCTCGCCGCCCGAGAGCGCCGGCGTGGGCTCGCCGAGCGTGAGATAACCCAAGCCCAGGTCGTGCAGGGTCTGTAAGCGCGCCTGAACTTTCTTGAGCCCCACCGTAGCGTCGAGGGCCTCGTCCACACTCATGTCCATGAGCCGCGGCAACGTAAGCAGGCTCCCGTCCTTGCCCTCGCGATGGATATGCGAGGCCGCGTCTGCATAGCGTGAGCCGCGACATGACGGGCAGACGATCTCGACATCGGGCAAAAACTGCACGTCGAGCGATATCGAACCCGTGCCATCGCACGTAGGGCAGCGCAAGGCGCCGGTGTTGTAGCTAAAGGCGCCCGCCTTGTATCCCGCCGCCTTAGCCTCGGGCGTACGGGCGAAGGCGCGACGCAGCTCATCATGGATGTCGGCATAAGTTGCCACCGTCGAGCGCACGTTGGCGCCGATAGGCGTAGCATCAATCAGATTTGCACGGGCAATGCCCTCGGCGTCGATCCAGCGCACATGGCTTGGCAGGCGCTCGCCAGTTGCCTGAGCCTTGAGCGCCGGGATGAGCGTCTCGAGCACCAACGTCGTCTTACCCGAACCCGAAACGCCCGTCACCGCGACCAAGCGACCGCGCGGGATATCGACTTCGAGCGGTTTGACGGTATGGATGGCATCGGTCGCCATGCGGATATGGCCCCGGTCGAACATTTCGTCATCAGCCACCTGCGGCCGCAAGCGCTTGGGCTCCGAGCGCAAAAACGGGGCGATGCGGCTGCCCTGCGATTGCTCGACCTCATCCACCGTACCGGCGGCGATCACATTACCGCCGCCCGCTCCGGCAACGGAGCCCATCTCGACCAGATAATCGGCTTCCGCCAATACGCGCGTGTCGTGGTCGACAACGACCACGGTGTTGCCGTCATCCACCAGATCACGCATCACGCCCACCAAGCCGTCGACATTGGCAGGATGCAAGCCAATCGAGGGCTCGTCCAGCACATAAAGCACGCCCGTCGATCGGTTGCGCACCACGCGGGCGAGCTGCACGCGCTGACGCTCGCCCGTGGAGAGCGTGGCACCGGCGCGGTCGAGCGAGAGGTAATCGAGCCCCAGGTCGACCAGGCGACGGGCCGTGCTCAAAAACGAATCGCAGATATCCGTCGCCATAGGCTGCATCTCGTCCGGCAAGGATACGGGCACCCCGCGCACCCACTCAACCGCATCACCAAGCGTCATGGCCGCGGCCTGCGCCAGATTGATACCGCGCACCTGGGGCTGACGTGCGGCCTCGGAGAGGCGCGTGCCGCCACAGTCACGGCATGGCCCCTCGCGCAAAAAGCGCGCCACGCGCTTGAGGCCCTTGTCGTCCTTAACCTTGGCGAGCGCATTCTCGACGGTATAGACAGCGTTGTAATAGGTAAAATCGAGCGGCGTGGCGCCCTCGCCGTTTTTGGGAACGTAGAGAATGTGCTTTTTAACCGCCGGACCGTGGAACACGATGTCGCGCTCTTGAGGCGTGAGCTGGTTAAACGGCACGTCGGTGCGCACGCCCATCTCGCCGGCTACCTGCTTCATCAGATCCCACATGAGCGTACCCCAGGGAAGCACCGCGCCTTCGTTGATGGTCTTTGACTCGTCGGGCACCAGGCTCGCTTCGTCCACCTCGCGCATGACACCGGTGCCGCCGCAGGTAGGGCACGCACCGCCGCTGTTAAAGGCAAGGTCCTCGGCACTCGGCGCGTAGAACTCGCGGCCGCATGCGGGGCACGTGAGCGACAGGCCCGCAGCCACGTTAAGGCTCGGCTCCACACGCGCCCCGCAATGTGGGCACACGTGATGGGCACAGCGGCTAAAGAGCAAACGCAGACTGTTGTTGAGCTCGGTCATGGTACCAAAGGTCGAGCGCACGCCTGGCACACTGGGACGCTGATGCAACGCGAGTGCCGCCGGTACGTGCAATACCTCGTCCACCTGGGCGTGCTCGGCCTGCGTCAGGCGACGTCGAGTATAGGTGCTGAGCGCCTCCAGGTAACGGCGCGAGCCCTCGGCATAAAGAACTCCCAGCGCCAGCGAGCTCTTGCCCGAGCCCGACACGCCGGCAATGCCCACGAGCCTCCCCAGCGGAATATCGATATCGATGTCCTTGAGATTGTGGACACGTGCACCGCGCACCTCGATAGCACTTGGTTGTTGCGACACCGTCATCGCTTTCCCTCCCGTTGATCGAATGTGACAAAGGGACTGTCCCTTTGTCACATTACTCATGCCATAAAATGCGATCGCGAATGTACTCGCCCAGCATGGGCACGGTAAACCTGACGAGGCCGTATCCGGCAGCCTCGATGACGCGCTCGCGAATCAAGCTTGCGCGATATTTACTCGCCCAGCTCTGGGTGCGGTCGCAGCGCTCAATGATATCCGCCATGCGCGTCTGCTCACCCTCGTCAGCAGCCATGGCCTCGATAAAGAGGCGCTGTGGGCTGCGCAGTCCGTAATACAGGGGCGCGTCGACCGCTTCATAGAACTCGGAGACGGCATCCGCATGGCCATCCTCGACATCGCGCCTTTCAATGACCAGCGAGTAGCGCCGGACAGCAGAGCGCCACATGTAATAGCCCACCAGCTGAACCATATAGGGATGCCCCATACTCTTGCGTGCCGCAAGGCCCGCCGTCTCCGCGTCGACGCAAAGGCCAGCATCTTTAACCGTCTGGACATATGAATCGCGCACCTTGGGCAAAGAAATCGCCCCCAGCGTACGCTGCTGAGCACGGCGCAAAAACGTCACGCTCGGCTCTTCGAGCAGGTCGTCAACCATACTGGGCAAGCCGGCAAATACCAGCGCAAGACCGCGCTGGTCGCTATCGGGCAGGCCCGTAGCATCCTGATCTCCGAGCACCTGCTGATAGAGAACGGCAAGAGCCGCCAGTTCCTCGATTGACGCAGATTGCGCCTCGTCAATCGCAAACAGGATGCCCTTGCCTGGACCGAGCTTCTTGAGGCGCTCGTTGACCAGCCCCCGTAGCGTCTCGCCCTTTGCCCGAGCCGCCTCGACCGACATCCGACCAAACGACGGCCCAAACTCCATTGACGTCACAACGGGTTTATTCGAGCGAAGCGCGTCGGCCAGGCGATCGCACAAGCCAAGCGAAGCAGAATCGGAGATAACCGCCCATCCGCGCTCGCTGGCTAGACGTTGCAGCTCTCGCAGGAGAACCGTTTTGCCGCAGCCGCGGTTTCCCGTAATGAGCATGAGCCTACCCGGCGCTCCGGCGCCGTTATCAAGCCCTTCCTCGAAATCTTCGATGACCGACTCTCGACCGATGAGCATCGGGGGCCGCTTGCCTGCCGTCGGCTTAAAGGGATTTGGATTCATGCCGGCCTCCTCGGATTGGCAAACCCTGATAATAGTTATACCAACTTATACCAAGTTATACCAATAGCATGTGACAAAGGGACTGCCACTTTGTCACATGTGGCCGAAAAACTCGGCGTCTGCCGCTCGCCAGGGACGGAAGGTGGCGGGATCGACCTTTACGTGCGCCGCGGCGGGTACGTCGTACCATTTGACCGTGTAGCCGGCGCCGTGAGAGCAAAAAACCGAGTCGGGTGTGTTGGGCAGATCGGCCTCGGGCTCATAGGCGGCCGCCTCGATGACGCGCTCGGCATCATGACAGGCCGCATAACCGGCGAACTCCAGGTACAGACGCCCGCGACCGCTCGTGTAGGCAGCCACCTCCAGCGCATAATCCTGCACCTCGGATGCCGGCACGCGACCCACAAGCTTCGCCCGGTCGCCCGCCATCGTCGGCGGCTCGTACTCGGCACCCATGCGCGTGGCATCCGAGAGCGCCCGGCCCACGCACTCCCCCGGCACCTCGAGCTCAAAGTGGTACCACGGCTCCAGCAGCACCGCCGCGCCCGCCTCGCGCGCCTGCATCAAACCCTGGCGAATCGCGCGGTACGTGGCCTGGCGAAAATCGCCGCCCTCGGTGTGTTTGGCATGCGCGCGGCCGCCCGTGAGCGTAATGCGCACATCGGTGATGGGCGAGCCGGTCAGCACGCCCAGGTGGTCGCGCTCCATGGCGTTGGTGAGTGCCAGACGCTGCCAGTTAAGATTGAGCTCGTCGGTCGAGGTCACGGTGCCAAACTGCACGCCCGAACCTGCTGGCAACGGCTCCAGGCGCAGATGCACCTCGGCATAGTGGCGCAGCGGCTCAAAGTGGCCCACGCCCTCGACCGGCTGCGAGATCGTCTCCTTATAGAGAATGCCGCCAGACTCAAACTCGACCGAAAGGCCAAAACGATCGGCCAGCACGCGCTGCACGACCTCGAGTTGCACGGCGCCCATCAACTGCAAATGGATCTGCTCAAGATGCGTATTCCAGCTTACGCCGAGCATGGGATCTTCGTCCGCCAACTCACTCAGCGCTTTAAACACCGCGTGGACGTCGTGTTCGCCCGGCAGCACCGTATAGGTGAGGACCGGAGCGATGACGGGCGCATCGCCCGCGGGCTCCGTGCCCAGGGCGTCCCCTGGGCGAACGTGCGCAAGACCCGTCACGGCGCAAATACCGCCAGCAGCAACTTCTTGGGCAAGCTCATACTTCTCGCCGTTATAGATGCGTACCTGATCGACCTTCTGTTCCCACGCCTCGGCACTGGAATGCCCGCTGATCATCTGTTTTGCGCGCAGCGTGCCGCCGGTCACTTTAACCCAAGCCAAGCGCTCGCCACGATCCCCGCGGCTGACACGATAGACGCGCGCGGCAAACTCCGGGAGCCACGCCTGCTCACGCATCAGCGCGCATATACTATCCAGTAGCTCGTCAACGCCTTGGTCCTTGAGCGCCGAGCCGGCAAAGCAGGGAAAGAGCTTGCGCTCGGCAACCATGCGCGACAGCGTTGCGACAGAAAGCTCACCCGCTTCAAGAAACTCCTCGAGCGCCGCTTCGTCCAACGCAGCAGCGTCCTCCTGAACGGCGCCGCCCGCCAGCAGCTCGTTGGCATCCAGGCAGCCCTCGGAAAGACGCTGCCCGAGTTGTGCCAGCAAAACATCGCGGCCGGGATTCTCCAAATCGATCTTGTTGATGAAGATGAACGTCGGGATGTCATAGCGCGCAAGCAGGCGCCACAGGGTTTCGGTGTGCCCTTGCACACCGTCGTTGGCACCCACAACCAAAATCGCGTAGTCGAGTGCGCGCAGCGTGCGCTCCGCCTCGGCAGAAAAATCGACATGCCCCGGCGCATCCACGAGCATGACGTGGGTATCGCCATGGTCGAGCACGGCCTGCGACGAGAAGATCGTAATGCCACGCTCGCGCTCGATCGCGTTGGTGTCCAGGTGCGAATCGCCATCGTCAACGCGGCCGCGCTTGCGAATGCGACCCGCGTTGAACAGCACGGCCTCGGCCAGCGTGGTCTTGCCGGCATCGACATGCGCCAAGATTCCAACGACCGCTTGCTTCGACATGGCTCTCCTCTTATTACAAGCCCATCGCACGCGGCAACGGGCGTTCACGCTCCACACTGGATGATACAATTTACGGGCCGGCGGGCGAAGCGGGCCCTATCCCCCGACCGAGCTCATCGCCCCGCGTTGCCGCGCGGCGATTTTCGTAGGTTCGCGCCTTGCGAAAGCCGGCACCTCCCCTTTTGCCCGCCCGGTCTCATCTGAGGCGGTAACAATGCGAGTCCCACAACGACGCGTTTTACCAAAAATGGCCCCACTCGGGGCCATTTTTTATTTGAGCTGGGTGATGAAACGTGCCCTGGCTCCTACGCCTCGCGCAGCCAGTCGAACGCAATACGCGGCGTGCCGTCCGACACATATACGACACCGGCGCGCTCGAACCCCGCCTTGGCGATGGCGCCCTGCATAGGCAGGTTGTCTTGATGTGTGTCGATACGCAGATGGTCGATGCGTTCCTTGGCAAAGGCAAACATCGCGGCCGCGACGCCATGCGTGGTGCCGTCGGATGCCACGCGGTGCAGCACAGCATACGGGGCATCGCTGCGCCACTGGCCGCCCTCGATCGCATCGTAGGAACTGTCCGGCCCCGGCAGAAAGGCAAACGTCGCCACCACGCGCCCGTCTTCCTCGCACACGTAGCTACCGCCCGCGGCAATATCGCTTTTGAGCTGCTCGGCCGAAGGCGTGCCCTCGGGCCACTGCGTGGCGTTACCATGCGCGCGCATAAAGGCGCGGGCCGCGTCATAGATAGCCATGACGGCGGGAATGTCGGTATCGAGGGTTTTTCTGATCATCACGCGGCGACCTCACGTTTATTGGTATCACTTTGATTGAGCAATGATACCAACGTTTGGAGAGGAGCGCGAAGCAGATGGGGAGCAAAAAGCGAGCCGCCTGGTCAAAAGCCAAAAGCGAGTTTTTGGGCGCTGCCACCGGCGGCGATATGAGCGACCTGTTTGCACGCGAGGACGAGCGCCGCGACGCCCTGGACGCCGAGCGCGACGAGGCTTGGCGCTATAAGTCGTGCGAGCGCAAAAACCGTTACGACACACGCGCCGAAGCCGAGGCCGTTATGGCCGACTGCGAAAACCGCGGACGGCGCGGTTTGGCCTGCTACAAATGCGAATACTGTGGCGGGTGGCATCTGACGTCGCACCCTTGGAAATAGACCCCGCATCGGCACGGTGTTGACGGAGCGCCAACCATCGCACGCAAGCTACGGGCGCGGCGGCACCAAAACATCGTAGCGAACGGCCTTGCCCGCAAGTTGATAGCTCGGCTTAACGCCGGCAAGCAGCGCCCCCTTCACCGGCCGCTTGATAACGACCTTGCGTGGGCGCACCGCAAGCGCAGCTTCGACCAGCGTTTCCTCATCGGCGCACGGCTGCTCCAAATGGTGCAAGAGCTGGAACTTCTTTTTGACCGCCGCGCTCTTGGTGCGCTCGGGAAACATGGGGTCCAGATACACCACGTCGGGAGCCGCGAGCTCGCCCCGCTCGATCAGCTCGGCCGTATGGCGAAGACCGGCAATGCTGTCCTCGCCCGCATGTAAGTGCATGCGCGCCACGGCGGCCGCAAGCGCCGGATCATCTGCCGCGCGATCCAGGGCATCCTGGAGGAGCGCCGCGATCACGCAATCCTGCTCATACAAATCGACCGCAAAACCCGCGGCAGCCAGCAGCAGCGAATCCTCGCCAAAGCCTGCTGTGGCATCAATCGCCCATGGTTGCTCAATGCCTTTTGTGCGCGCAGCCTTCACCAGTAGCTCTTGCTGCAGACGACCCTGCTTGAGCCGTGGAAGCATGCGGCCAAAATCGGCACGCAACTCCATCGTGCCGTCGGTGAGCGTAAGGCCCTCGGACGTCCGCACGAGCTCGAGCCCAGCAGCCCGAGCAACAGAAAAGGGATCGACGACGCCCATGGACACTCCTTAGCAAGCAAAACGAATACGTGAGCGCCACCTCAGTTGGCACCCAACCGTCCGCTATTGTCCCACACGCGACATGGTCCACAGCATCCCAATGCAAAGCACCGCCATCAATCCCGTGCACACGGCAGCGATCACGGAATCGCCCATACGCCTTCCTAACGAACGCGGCTCACGCACTTGCTTGGCTCCGTACATCACGGCTCCTCCTTCGGTCCAGCTCTTACCATGGCCCCATCATCGCAGCGCCGCGCATACGCTGCCATCGATTTGACTTACGCCCAGCTTTCCTTTTTGAAAGGTTGGACCGTACAGGCAAGAGACGCTTTCAAACGCATGCATCGCCCCGTTGAACTACAATGTGCTTCACCATATGTGCAGCACATAGGGTGCGCCAGGTTGGCGTACTCGTATCGAAAGGACCAGCCATGAGCTTCACTCGCAAGACACTCAAAATCCTTGCCCTGATTTATTTTGTTCTGGGCATCGCCAGTCTCGTCATTGGAATCGCCGGCATCGCGACCGGCAAGTTCGAGTCCACCTACGGACCGAACGCCATGCTCGCCACGGTCGTGCTTGTCGCCAAGGGCCTCATCGATCTCGCCGCAGGTGTTGCGGGCATCAAGGGCGCCAACAAGCCCTCGCAGGTGGATGGCGCGTTTAAGCTCGGCATCGTTGCCGCACTCGCCACGATTGCGCAGGCCGTGCTCACGCTTCCCGCGTTTGGCGGCGACGCCATCAACTATGGCGCCTTTGTCATCGTGGTGTACGACCTGTTCTTTATTCAGCAGGCACACGACATTAAGGCCGAAAACAAGGACCGCCTGTAGGCACCTGTCTCCCATAACCCCTGCTATCAAGCAACTAAAAGGGCCGATCGTGCATCCCCGCGGTCGGTCCTTTACGTTTGCCCAGATAAAACCTGCCAAAATAAACCTGTCCCTTTTTGGTAGGTTAGTGGCGGTACTCGGCGATGATGAAGTCGATGTCGGTCTGAAGGGTATCCAAATTTGCCAGGCGCTCTTTGTCGGCAGGGCGCGTGCGGTAGTAGTACGGCGTCATTTGGAACACCGCCTCGATGTCAGCCTGGGTCTGAAGCATAATGTTCGCAGACACCCGCTGCGTTCCGACCAACTCGAGCTCGGTAGTCTTCGGCAGCTTTTCATCGTTGAGATATGGCGTGTCGTAGAGCACCTCCTTGAGCCCAAAGAGATGACGGGCACCCGGCACCACGGTATAGAGCGAACCCTCGGGCGCCAGCACGCGGGCAAACTCGCGCTCGTTAAAGGGAGCAAAGAGCTCAGTCACCATATCAAAGGCGCCATCGGCCACGGGGATGTCCTTCATGTTGGCCACGAAGTAGGTCGCATCGCCGCGCTTGGCGGCCAGGCGCACCATCTCTTTGCCTAGATCGAAACCGTAAGCATCCACGCTCGGCACCGCACCCATGGCGCTGGTGTAGTAGCCCTCGCCGCAGCAAATATCGAGCAAGGTCATGGGGCCGTTCGTAGACGCGGCACGTTCAGACACCCGCTCGCGCACCAGCTCGACCATCGCATCGCGCAACGGCGCATAGTATCCGCGGTTCAGAAAGTCACGACGGCTGCGCGCCTGCGACTTGGGATCGCCCATGGAGTCGCCGCTCTTGGACGAGCGCAGCAGATACAGATAGCCCTCGCGCGCACGGTCAAACCGGTGTCCGCCCGCACATGCAGCACCGCGCTCGTCGTCTACCAACGGCTCATGGCAAACGGGACACAACAACATGGCAACTCCTTAGCGCGAACAACACAACGCCCACCATTGTCGCACGCCTTCCCCGCCTCGTCATTGGGGACGTTCTTAAATGACTAGTCGATTAGGAGTATCATCGTCTGCGCAAATAAGCACGAATGAGCATGTTAGAGATTGAGAGCGTATGGCAGACACCGCATCTAAGCACATTGACATGACCACCGGCTCGCTGTGGCGCAATATTCCCCTGTTCGCCTTCCCCGTGGCCGCCACGAGCATCTTGGAGCAGCTGTCGAACCTCATCGCCACGGTCATCATCGGTAACTTCTCGGGCGACCAGGGAACCCTCGCCATGGCGGCGGTCGGCTCCAATGTTCCGCTTACCAGTCTTATGCTCAACCTGTTTATTGGCCTGTCACTTGGCTCCAACGTGGTCATCGCCAACGCCATCGGCCGCAACGATCAGAACATGGTCAAGCGCGCCGTCCATACCTCGATTCTGATGGCGCTCGTGGGCTTTGTCGTCATCGCGCTGGGCGAGATCTTTGCCGAACCCATGCTCGCCGCGCTCAACGTTCCCGCCGAAACCATGCCGCTCGCATCGCTCTACCTGCGCGTCTTTTTGCTCAGCATGCCCTCGATCTTGCTCTACAACTTTGAGGCCGCAATCTTCCGTTCCGTCGGCATCACCCGTATGCCGCTACAGGCGCTTGCCGTGTCCACCGTCCTCAACATTGGCCTGGACCTCATCTTTGTCCCCGTGCTCCACTGGGGCGTCGCGGGCGTCGCCATCGCCACCGCCATCGCCTACACCGTCAGCGCCGCCACACTCTTTGTCCACTTGCTCAAGACCGATTCCGTCGTCCGCGTCACCCCGCGCGACCTGGCAATCGATCCTGTCGCCCTCAAGCGCATCGTCAAGATCGGCCTGCCCGCCGGCATCCAAAGCGCCGTCTTTGCCGTCGCCAACATCATCATCCAGTCCGCCATCAACAGCCTGGGTACCGAGGTCATGGCGGCATCCAGCGCCGCCATGAGCCTGGAGTATGTGTGCTACAACTTGCTCAACAGCTTTAGCCAGGCCTGCACCACCTTTGTGGGGCAAAACCACGGCGCGCGCCAGATCGCTCGCTGCACTAAGACGCTCAAGGTCTGCCTGGTCGAAGGCGGCATCGTTGCACTCACCACCATCGTCATCATCGTCGGCTTGGGACGCGAAATCCTGGCGCTGTTCAACAGCGACCCCAACATCGTCTCGATCGGCTATATCCGCGTGTGTTCGATCTTCCCGGCGTACGCCTTTAGCATGTTCTACGAAAACATGTCCGGTTACCTGCGCGGCTTTGGCATCTCGCTCATGCCCGCCCTCATCACCATGATCTGCGTCTGCGGCATCCGCTTCTATTGGGTGTTCTGCGTGTTCCCGAACTTCCGCACCTTTGCGAACATCATGATGGTCTACCCCATCAGCCTGGGCACCACAGCATTCTTTATGGTCGTGGCGGTGCTACTTTGCCACCCGGCACGCACCTACCGTCTAGCACAAGCCAAAGCGACAGCCCGCTAATCACCACGCTCAACGTCACGCCAGTCATTAATTGACAATATGCGAGCTCATATAGTCGATAAAGTGCCTCGTGGCGATAGGCATGGTGTCCCAGCTGCGCCAGGCCGCCACTACGTCGCGCGAGGGGGCATGCACGATGGGACGTACGCGAATATCGGCCTGCATGCCCTCGACGGTACGGCGATACAGCATGCTCACGCCTAGGCCCTCCTCCACCATCGCCATGATGGTGTAGTCGTCGGTGACCTCACTCGTCACGTGCGGCGACAGCCCATGCGCGGCAAACGCATCGAGCACCAGGCTCTGCTCGCCCTCGTCCAGCAGCACAAACGGCTCGGACGCCAGGTCGGCGAGCGTCACCTTTTCCTTTGCCGTCAGCGGATGCGCGGTCGGCAGCAGCGCCACCAACTCGTCGTGATAGACCACGCGCTTCTCGAGCCCAGCGGTAAATCCGCGCGCCGTAAAGCAAAAGTCAACCACGCCATCGTGCACCCACTGGGCGTTGCGCGTGTAATCGCCCTGCTTGAGGGTAAAGTGCACCCCCGGGTGCAGGGCCCCAAAGTCGCGGATCACTCGCGGCAGCACGGTACGACTCACGTTGGTAAACGTCGCAATACGAATATCGGTCGAGGAGAGCCCCAGCAACTCTTGACGCTTGCCCTCGAGCTCGGCCTCGGCCGTTACGATCTGGCGCAGATACGGCAGATACTGCTTACCGTCGCGCGTAAGCGAGACACCCTGCTTGCCGCGCTCGATAATCGTGGTGCCCAGCTCGCGCTCGAGCGCCTTGACGGCCTGGCTCACCGCACTTTGCGTATAGCCTAGCTCGTCCGCCGCACCCTTAAGACTGCCGCGATCGACCACCATACAAACAATCTGATACCGCGATGCCATCGTGCCTCCACATCGATGTAGCCGTAAAACGTTTTGCCAGCGCTTTTTCTAGTAGCATTAGTATTTCTTAATCATACTGAAGATACATTCGCTTTACTACATCCACATCTGGGAGCAGAATCCTTTTTGCGAAACCGTTCTGTAACAAAAGGAGTCCCATGGATCGCAAAAAAGCAATCGCGCTCTCATTTTCCGTTCCCGTCGCATGGGGCTTTTCGTACCCCCTTATGAAGATCGGCATGGACAGCATGAACGCCACGAGCATCGTTGCGCTGCGCTGCATCATCGCCTTTGCAGCTTGCCTTGTGCTCTTCCACAAGCACGCGCTGCGCATCAACCGCGACGTGATGGTTCGCTCCGCCATCATCGGCGCCATCATGGCAACCGAGCTCACCTGCATGTGCCTGGGCTCCAGCCTCACCTCTGCCTCCACCGCCGGCTTTTTGCAGAGCCTGACGGTCGTGATCGTGCCGTTTGCCAACGCGGCACTGCTGCGTCGCGCCCCCGAGCGCAAGGTGCTCATCGGCACCGCCATCGTCACCTGCGGCATGCTGCTGCTCTCGGGCGCCGACTTTACCAGCCTGAATCCCGGCGCGATCATCATGTTGCTCTCGGCCTTTATCTATGCCGGCCACATTATCGTGGCCAAGCGCTTTGTCGAAGAAGTCGATCCGCTGGCCCTGGGTGTTTGGCAGCTGGGCTTCGGCGGCCTGTTCTCGGGCATCGCCGCATGCACCTTGGGCGGTTTCACGCTTCCCAGCACGCCCAACGAGATCGTCGTGGTCGTCGCGCTGGCACTCATCTGCTCTGCCTACGGCTTTATCACCCAGACGCTCGTGCAGCCCCACGTGCCTGCCGAGACCACCGGCTTTGCCTTCTCGCTCGAGCCGGTCTGTTCCGCCGTCTTTTCGTTCTTCCTGGTCGGCGAGGTCCTGAGCCCCATCGCCTTCTTTGGCGCCGCCCTCATCCTCACCGGCGTCATGGTGGCAACCGTCGAGCTTCCGCGCCTTCGCGCACATGGACAGGCTCGCATGACAGGAGCGCCCGAGCACGTCTCGTAAACCCCAGTCCTTATACAGCCGCGTCATAAAGGTCTCTGGACGCCTTTACAATAGATGCCAACAGAGCATCTGCCATAAAGGAGTTCCATGGACGCCGCAACTCGCGACCGCAACATAGCAACTTGGTTGGGCGATGCGCCGCAGCCGGTACGTGACACTACGAACCAGCTGCTCGAGCGCATCGCCCTTCTGCGTGCCGAGCAGACCATCTACCCGGCACAAGACGACATCCTCAATGCCCTCGCCTACACGCCGGCCGACCAGGTCAAGGTTGTCATCTTGGGTCAAGATCCCTATCACGGACCCAACCAGGCCATGGGGTTATCGTTCTCGGTCCCCGCGACGCAAACCAAGTTGCCACCGAGCCTGCGCAACATCTATAAGGAGCTCAATGCCGATCTGGACTGCCCCTTTCCTGCCACGGGAGACCTAACCCCATGGGCACAACAGGGCGTCCTGCTCCTCAACACTACGCTCACCGTGCGCGAGCATGCCGCCAATTCGCACGCCAAGCTGGGCTGGAGCACGCTCACCGACTACGTTATCGAACGCTGCTGTCAGCTGCCCCAGCCGGTCGTCTTTTTGGCATGGGGCCGCTTTGCCCAGCAAATGGTTGAGGACAAGCTCGACGCGATCGGCGCGGGCAAGGCAACCGGCAAGTTCTGCCTAGCTTCTACGCACCCCTCGCCGCTTTCGGCCAACCGCGCCACGGCAGAACTCCCCGCCTTTATAGGGTCGCGCCCCTTCTCGGCAGCCAATCGGCTACTCGAACAGCACGGCTCGACCCCCGTCAACTGGACTTGCCTCGGCTAAAAATCAATACATCAAAAACGCGCCCGACGGATTTCCATCGGGCGCGTTTCCTATTCGGGCCAAATAAATTGTGTGCGGCCGGCCTCGCCGCCATCGATCAGCAGGCTCTGCCCGGTCATAAACCGGTTGGTCACGCCCACAAAGTAGATCCACTCGGCGATCTCTTGGGCGGTGGCCCAGCGTTTAAGCGGCGTGAGCTCCATAATCTGGTTCCACAGGTGTTCGTCTTCCATCACGCAACGGTTGAGCGGCGTGATAACGCCGCCCGGGTCCACACTGTTGGCGATGGCCTGCGGCGCCAAGCGGTTTGCAAGGTTCTTGGTGTAGGCGATAACGCCGCCCTTGCTGGCGGCATAGGCGGGAAACTCCGATCCCGTATGTCCGCTCGCCGACCCCACATTGACCACGGATTTGATAGCCGCTGTCGGCTTGGCGGCAAGCCCCTCCCCCACAAAGGCGTAGCGTTCGGTCACGTTGATGGTGCCACACAGGTTGGCGGCAATGTCGTCGGCCGAATCCTGCGTACCGGCAACGTTTACGATTACCTGGGGTTCAAGGTCGTCTGGAAACGAGTCCGGTTCGCGGACATCAACGATCAGATGGCGGTAGCGCTCGTGCTCGACCGCCGTCGGCAGCAGGTCAAAGCCCACGACCTCGTGGCCCTCGTCCAAAAAGCGCTGCACGCACGCGGCTCCGATACCGCCCGAAGCGCCCGTGATCAAAACCCGCATACTTGCTCCTTAGGCGGTTGCGTGGCGCTCGAGGTACTCGGCGCCCACATTCTCACGCTCCCAGCCACGCACGACCTTGTAGCCCACGGGGCTCAGGAAGACCTCGCACAGCAGCTCGGCAACAGCGCCGGTCAGCGAGCACATAAGGACCTGCACCCAGGTCCAACCAAAGAACGTGTGGCTCACCACAATGGCAAAGACCAAGTTGTCGATAAACTGGCCAACACCCGTGGACACATAAGAGCGGAAGGCAAAGCTCGCAAAGTTATTCTTTTTGAGCATACGACCGAGCGACTGGTTGAGCGTGGAGTTAACGACGGCAGAGACGAGCATGGCGAGCGAAGAGCCCAGCACCACGTACCAGGTGCCGCCGATGGTGGCGTTAAGGGCGGTGTTGACCTCGATCATACCCGTGTCGTAGTAGGCGCCCCACATGCCGGGCGTGAGCGAGCATGCCCAAAAGCACAGGCTCACAGCCAGGTTGACCAGCAGTGCGAGGATAGAGATTTTGATGGATGCCTTGGCGCCAAAGCGCTTGCAGATCATGTCCTGGCACAAAAACGAAACCCAGCTCACCACAAAGCCGCAATCGAGTGCCAGATACGGCAGGCTGATGAGCTCTTTGTTGGCCAGCAGGTTCATCATGATAACGCTCACGATAAACAGCGAAACCGTTGCCGCGGGAATGCTCCGCAACAGGACCTTGTAGTCCTCCATGACCTTCTTGATCATTATGTACTCCTTTGGTTTTAGGTTTAACGAGCAGGATATCGGACCCGAACTGCTCGGCCGCCACGGTCTTGAGGCGACGGTGGGTATGATAGCCGCTCACGCGGCGGCAGGCAAGCAAACGGCGCGGCGGCCCCACAGGATCACCGCGCCGGTGCGCTAAAACGTTACGTTGCCGAACTCCGACAGGACAAGGTCGGGGTTGTGGTCGGTAGCCCAGTCCACGTTCCACGGGCTCGTGAACAGCAGCAGTTTGCCGCCGCGCATGTCCTCGACGCGCAGGGTATCGCGCGTGAGCGAAAGGCCCGGGATATCGATGGTGTCGGGGTCGTTTTGGATCCAGCGGATGTCCGTATAGGGCAGCGGCTGGCGACGAACCTCAACACGGTACTCGGCCTTGAGGCGGCGCTCGAGTACCTCAAACTGCAGCACGCCGACCACGCCCACGATGACGCTCTCCATGCCGGCACCCAGCTCGCGGAAGATCTGGATGGCGCCCTCCTGGGCAAGCTCCTCCATGCCCTTCACAAACTGCTTGCGCTTGAGCGTGTCGACCTGCGTAATGCGGGCAAACATCTCGGGGGCAAACGTCGGGATCTGCGGATACTGCACGTGGCGCTTGCCGGAGCACACGGTGTCGCCGATGCTAAAGATACCGGGATCGAACAGGCCCACGATGTCGCCGGCGTACGCCTCGTCCACGATGGCGCGATCGTCGGCCATCATCGAGGTGCCCGTAGCCAGCTTGAGCTTGCGGTTGCCCTGCACATGGAAGGCATCCATGCCGCGCTCGAACTTGCCCGAGCAAATGCGCACAAAGGCAATGCGATCGCGATGGTTCTTGTCCATGTTGGCCTGGATCTTAAACACGAAGCCGCTAAAGTCGTTCTCGGCGGGCGCGACCGGCTCGCTGGTGAGTGTATCGGTATAGGCGCGCGGCGTCGGGGCCAGACGCAGGAACTCTTTAAGGAAGGGCTCCACACCAAAGTTGGTGAGTGCCGAGCCAAAGAACGCCGGGCTCAGCTTGCCGCAGGCCACGGCATCCAGGTCGAGCTCGTCACCGGCGCCATCGAGCAGCTCGATGTCGTCCATCAGGTTCTTGTGGTTCTCCTCGCCAATGAGCTCGTCCATGGAAGGATCGCCCAGCTCGGCCTCAACCTCGGCAACCTTCTTGGTGGCGTTGGCATGGCCGTCGCCCTCAAAGGCAATGACGCGACGGGTCTGGCGATCGAACACGCCGCGGAAGTTGCGGCCGCTGCCGATCGGCCAGTTCATAGGATACGTATTGATGCCCAGGACGTTCTCGATCTCTTCCATGAGCTCAAACGGATCGCGAGCCTCGTGGTCGAGCTTGTTCACAAAGGTAAAGATGGGAATATGGCGCAGCGTACAGACCTTAAAGAGCTTTTTGGTCTGGGCCTCGACGCCCTTAGCGCCGTCGATGACCATGACTGCGGCGTCGGCGGCCATAAGGGTACGGTAGGTATCCTCCGAGAAGTCCTGGTGGCCGGGGGTATCGAGGATGTTGACGCAGGCGCCGTTGTAGGTGAACTGCAGCACCGAGGAGGTAACGGAAATACCGCGCTCCTTCTCGATGTCCATCCAGTCCGAGACGGCATGCTTGGCCGAGCTCTTACCCTTGACCGAACCGGCGGTCTGGATGCTGCCGGTATAGAGCAGCAGCTTCTCGGTAAGTGTGGTCTTACCGGCGTCCGGGTGGCTGATGATCGCGAATGTGCGGCGCGACGAGATTTCATCCGACAGGCTTGCCATGCGGATCCTTTCTTGCATTGAGTGCATTACGTCGTTGTAACCGCACTATTGTAGCCGCGAAATCCCGCTCTAGGGCGCCTATCAGGACAAATTCATCAGTTGGGGCCTGGGTAGCCGGCCCAATCCGAATTTGTCTCTTGCGTAACTGTGCATAGTGTATATATACTGTGCTTACCGGTTATATACACGTGTAGCCCAACAGCTAAGGAGCCGCTGTGGACATCATCCTATCCAATTCGAGCGACAAGCCCATCTACGAACAGATATCCTCGCAGGTCAAAGCTCAGATCCTTTCGGGCGCGCTCGCTGCGGGAGCCAAACTCCCCAGCATCCGTGCACTCGCGAGCGATCTTGGCGTGAGCGTCATCACCACCAAGCGCGCCTACGCCGACCTGGAGCAGCTCGGGTTTATCTGCACCGTGCAGGGCAAGGGCTGCTTTGTCGCCGAGGGCAACCAAGAACTCTTGCGCGAAAACCAGCTCTGCCATATCGAAGAGCTGCTCGCACAGGCAGCAACGCAAGCCGAAACCCTGGGCGTCACGCGCGACAAGCTGCACGAGATGCTCGACCTGGTAGCCCCCGAAACCATGCAGTAGCCATCTGCAAGAAAGGCTATACCATGCAATATTTGCTAGAACTCAAAGGTGTATCGCGCCGCGTGAGCGACCGCTTTTCCCTCCACGACGTCACGCTTGCCGTGGAGCCCGGCCAGATCGTTGGCTTTGTGGGCGCAAACGGCGCCGGCAAGACAACGACCATTCGCGCCGCGCTTGGGCTTATAAAGCTCGATGCCGGAGAGGTGCACCTGTTTGGGCAGCACCGCGACGCTAACGCACCCGACGAGACGCAGTGCCACCTGCGCTCCCGCATCGGGCTTGTCCTGGACACGTGTCCCTTCCCCTCCACGCTCAAGGTGGGCGAGGTCGAGGCGCTCGTAGGCTCGGCATACCCCACGTGGGACCGCGAAACGTTCGCCAGTCTCATCGACCGATTTGGCCTCGATCCCAAAACGAAAGTCAAGGACCTCTCCCGCGGCATGGGCATGAAGCTGCAGCTCGCCTGCGCACTCAGCCACAATGCCAAGCTGCTCGTTTTGGACGAAGCCACTGCGGGCCTCGACCCCATGGCGCGCGAGGAACTGCTTGACGAGCTGCTCGCCTTTGTTTCCGACGGCCAGCGCAGCGTGCTGCTCTCGAGTCATATTACGTCCGACCTCGATCGCGCTGCCGACCGCGTCATCTGCATCGATAACGGCTCGATTGTGTTTGACCTGCCGCGCGAGGACATTACCGACCGAGCCGGCATCGCCCACTGCACCCAAGCACAAGCGTCCGAGCTCATGGCTTGCGTCGAAGGCGCCCGTGCCGCCCACCACGCCTATAGCGTTGACGTGCTCGTGCCCAACCGTCGCGAGGCGCTCGAAGCCTTCCCCGAGATTCCCTGCGACCGGGCAACCATTGATGACTATCTTCGCCTCATGCTGAAAGGGGCTTCGAAATGAAACGCGCCTTTATGTCTGAGCTCGCCATCGTCCGCACGCTTGTCCCGAGCATCGCGGGCGTCGGCCTGTTCATCTTCGTCGTGTTGACCCTCGCCAACGCATCGAATGGCGATTCCGGCATGAGCGCCGGCGCCTGCGCGGTCAGCGCCATGTCGCCTATCACGGTCATGAGCTCGCTGGCCGGCTTCGACAATCAAAACGGATGGGAGCGTTATCGGGCAACGCTGCCCCTCTCGCGCAAAGACATTATTTGTGCCCGCTACCTGTGCATCGTTGTCTTCTCAGCCGTCATGGCGTGCGCCGCCGCGCTTTTGAGCATCATCACCCTTCCGTTCTTCGATCACACGGGCATGCCCTCGACGGGACAGATCGTCTTTGAGACCACAATAGCCTCCGCCGCATCGATGCTCATCTCCCTCATGATGGTGTTTTTGGCACAGCCGCTGTTCTTTCGATTTGGACACATGGAGGCGCAGCGCCTTTCCGTCGGCCTGTTTGCCCTGATCGGGTGCCTTGCCATGGCAGCGTTGAGCTCCTCCAACCCCATCAGCAACTGGCTCATATCGATTGCCGGGGCGAATCCCGATCCCGCCGTCCTCGGCTGCCTGTGCGCAGGAATTGCGGTACTGGCCCTCGTGCTATGTGCACTTAGCTGCATCGTCAGCGCCAAGGTCTACCGGACACGCGACCTGTAGGCAAGCGCGGTATCATCGGGCATGCGCCGCAGATCTGGCGCGGTCTTTTATGAGGAGGCGCTCAACCCGTGTCGTGGGTTACAGCAGCATTTGCATCAGCTTTCTTTGCCGGCATCACATCCATTTTGGCCAAATGCGGCATCAGGCACACCGACTCCGACGTTGCAACCGCCATCCGTACTTGCGTGGTGCTCGTATTTGCCTGGGCAATGGCGGGCATTTCTGGATCCATCGGAGCAATCGGCGCCATTCCCGCCAAAGCCTGGCTATTCCTCACCCTCTCGGGACTCGCCACCGGTGCCTCGTGGATCTGTTACTTTAAGGCGCTCAGCATCGGAGACGTCAACAAGGTTGTACCCGTCGACAAGATGAGCACTGTGCTCGCCGTGCTTATCGCCATAGTGCTTTTTGGTGAGACAGGCAACCTGGCGGTCAAGCTCGTGGGAACCGCCGTCATCACGCTCGGCACGTTTTTGATAATCGAGAAAAAGCAGTCCATCGGCGCAGAGCAAAAGCAAGACCGAGCCTGGCTCGCTTACGCCCTCGGCGCCGCCGTGTTCGCGGCACTCACCTCCGTCCTCGCCAAGATCGGCATCGAAGGTGTCGAGTCAAACCTGGCCACGGCGATCCGTACCTGTGTGGTACTTTTTATGGCATGGGCAATCGTGGCTGCCAAGGGAAAGCTGGAGCAGGTCGCGCGCATTGACCCGCGCGAACTCGCATTTCTCGCGGCATCGGGCATTGCGACCGGCGCGTCGTGGCTGCTGTACTACTACGCCATCGCTGCAGGCCAGGTGAGCGTCGTCGTGCAAATCGACAAACTATCGATTGTCGTATCGGTGCTGTTCGCACGACTGGCCTTCAACGAAAAGCTGTCGCATCGAAGCGCCATCGGCCTTTTCCTCATCGTGCTGGGCACCGCCGCGCTCGCGATTTGGAAGTAGCGTCGGTGCCAGGCGAGATTCAGTCCACCCGCAAATCCGTGACACAGCGCCCACACCGGGCTTGAGATGTTTGTATTGCCCGCGCGCCACCGTGCTACTTGCGCAGCGGTTTGGGCAGCGGAATGCCGGCGGCGATAACGGCGGCGATGATCATACAGACGATACCCTTGAGCGGGAAGCACATGAGCAGCAGGCCCACGACCATGACGGGCTGACGCATAACGGCGCCCATCGTCGAGGCGGTGCAGACGGCAACGCAAAAGACCGGATCGGCGCCGGTGAGGATGGCAAGGCCATAGCCCAGACTTACGCCCGAGAAGATAACCGGGAAGAAGTGACCGCCGCGCCAACCAAGGTTGATGAGGGCGGGCGTCAGCATGGCCTTGACCAGACCGGTCGCGATAAGCACGCCGGCGGGAATGGTGAGGTAGGTCTCCATGAGCACGTCGGCCTGGGTCTCGCCGGCAAACATGGTGTAGGGCAAAACCGTGCCGCAGATAGCGAGGGCCAGACCAGCCAGCATCGCCTTGACGACAGGGCGCTCCCCTATGGCATGGGCAAGCGCTTCGCTCGCGTGCTCCGAGACAAAGTACAGCCAGCCGCATACGGTACCGACCAACGCCAGCGGAATGAGCCAGGCAAGCTCGAGGTTACCCACCTGGGCAGCCTCGAACCTCGGCATGCCCATGCCGCCACCCATGAGCTGGCCGAGCAGCAGATAGGTGCCCAGACCGCCGGCAATCGCGATGCCGTAGACCACGGTCTTTTGTGCCTTGGGCAGCTTGATGGTGATCTCGTCGGACGCGGAGTCCTCGCCAGCGCCCTGGCCGTCGGCGCTACCGGCGAGCGGCGCCACAAAGCCAAACACGGGCGCGGTAAAGAGCGCCGTCAGGGCAGCCTGGGTGCCCAACAGCGTGAGCTCCCTAAACTCGGCGCCAAAGCGACGCATGCGGTCGCCGACCCAGCTGCACAGACCCGCGATAACGCCGGTCAGGCCGGCCTCCGGTCCAATACTTCCGCCAAACAGCAGCGGCAGCAATGCCGCGAGTGAAAGCTTGCCCAGGTTGTCGTACGGGTAGCGACCGTCTTGTTTAACCTTGGCCATCACCTGGTTGAGGTCATCGGTCTTGGTGCCCGTCATCTTTGCGTACAGACCGATCAGCAGGCCGCCCAGCAGGCAGACGAAAAACGGGTACGGCAAAAAACCGAACGGACCGCTTGCGAGCTCAGGCGAAGCGACGCCCAGCATATGCGGAATCTCGGTCCATAAATAGTCGATACCGTGCTCCATCGCAAAGAAGAACAGCCAGACCGCGGCGCCTGCAAACGCACCGGTCACAGCCACGCTCACTAAAAACAGCGCACGGTTTTTGGGTTTTGCAAGGTTGTCCATCGGGACCTCCCGTGGTCAAAATCGACAAAGATACGTTTTATTGTAAGACGGGCACAGCGCGGACGTGCCGACCATCCACGCCGCAAACGGCGCCATTGGGCGCCGCATGTGCGATAGGCCTACGGCTTAGTTGCCGATAATCGATGCGATCTCGTGCAGGTCCTCGGCAAAGTAAATGCCTTGCTGGCGCCTCGGGCTCGAAAGCCCCTTATCAATCATGTGCTCGAGCAGCGCCTTGAGATCGTTGTAGTAACCGTCCAGGTTATACAGGATGCACGGCGCGCTCAGATGCCCCAGCGACACGGCCGACATGACCTCGGCAATCTCCTCGAGCGTACCCGTCCCACCGGGAAAGGCGATGAACGCGTCGCCGAGCTCAATCATCTTGGCCTTGCGCTCGGCCATATCGCTGGTCACGATGAGGTCGTCGATACCGTCATGTTGAAACTCGGCCTCGATAAAAAAGCTCGGTTCAACACCCGTCACGTGTCCACCTGCCTCGAGTACGCTATCGGCAAGAGCGCCCATCAGGCCCGATTTGGACCCGCCGTATACCAGCGCGTGCCCGTTGGAGCCAATCCAGTTGCCCAGCTCTTGCACTGCAGGCAGAAACGCTGGGTCGTTACCGACGCTGGCGCCCAGGTATACCGTGATATTCATATTCAGTCCCCCTCGTCGTGACGCGCAGCGCCCCCTCTAGCGTTGGCGTCGGCGATATTCGCGCACACGGCGCGATAGATCGGCAAGCTCGTCACGATCGAGCTCTTCCAAATGCTCCAGATCATCCATAAAGCGCGCCATGGTGTCCTTTTGGCGCATCTTGATGAGCGTGTTGCAGTAGTTCACCGCCACGCCCGTGAGCATGGCGATGTAGAAGATGCTGATGACGCTCAGGACAACGGTAATCGCGCGGGCAACCGGCGTCTCGGCCGGGATATCACCGAAGCCGATCGTCGATACGGTCTCAAAGCTAAACCAGAGGCCGTCGCCAAACGTAAGGGTCGTGGGCTCGGACAGCCAGACAGCCGTCGAGCACAGCAGATAGAAGATAAGGAACAGGCCCGTGATGCGCGCAAAGCCAGCCTGGCGCAACACGTCGGCAAGCGTCCTCAACTTGTTCATCGCGACCCCTTTTCCCAGACGCCCAATCACATTCGCTCGGTATTGTCCCACGCCTCCCCCGCAAACGGAACTAGTCATTGGGGACGTTCTTGTTTGACTAGTCATTTAAGAACGTCCCCAATGACTACAACTGCCGGCAGAAAGGAACTGTCCCCAACTGCCGGGAGTGACCGTTTAGCGGTGCGGTGGCTGAGTGGGCAGGTTGAGCTGGTATCCTTATGTGATATCGTCTCGACTCGATAGGATTTCATGTGAAACCTTCCGCCGTCCTTCGTTTGGCTCTATATCGCACCCTGGCCGTCGCGCTTGCCGCGCTCGCCGTACTGAGCGCCGTCATGCCCGCCCCCGCCTTTGCCGCCGACTCCGACCAGCAGGTCAAGACGGTCCGCGTTGGCTGGCTCGTCAACAACAAAGGCTTCCAGGAAGGCATACCGGGCGAGCGACTCTCGGGATGGGGCTACGAGTACCTCCAGACCCTCTCGTATTACACAAAGGGCTGGCGATACGAATACGTTAGCGGCACCTTCTCCGAGCTTATGGACATGCTCGAGGCAGGCGAAATCGACCTCATGCCCAACATCTCGCATTCGGCAGAACGCGAGCAGAAGCTGCTCTTTTCCTCGAACCCCGAGGGCACCGAGCGCTACTACATCTACGCCAGGCCCGACCGCGACGACCTGGCCAAGGGTGACCCCCAGGCGCTCCAAGGCCTCACCATCGGCTGCAACTCTGGCGTTATGCAAACTATCGTCGGCCAGCAGTGGCTCGCCGACGAAGGCGTTACCTGCACCTATAAAGAAATCGACACCGGCAGTGCCCTCTTTGAGGCGCTTGCAGACGGCGAGGTCGACGCCGTCATCATGAACGACACCATTTCGTCGCCCGATGCGTCACCCATGTTCTACGTAGGCTCGAGCGACTACTATTTTGCCGTTCCCAAAAGCCGCCCTGACCTGATGAACGACATCAACGCCGCCATGACGACCATCGCCCGCGATAACCCGCGCTATAACGAGGAAGTCAAATCGAGTTACTCGACCCAAAACAGTGGCTCGTCATCGCTCACCGGTACCGAGACCACCTGGCTCAAAGAAAACGGCAATACCATCACGCTCGGCTATCTTAAAAACCAACTTCCCTACTGTACGCAAAATGACGACGGCGAGATGGAAGGGTCGCTCGCCTCGCTTGCAACGACGTTGCACGACAAGTTTGGCATTACGGTCAAAACAATCGCACTCTCGAACAACAAGCAAATGATCAAAGCCCTTTCCAACGGAACCATCGATGTCGCCCTGCCGTTGTTTCGCGACTACTGGCTCGCCGAGCAGACAGGGGTCATCCAGTCAAACTCGATGGGAACGGTTTCGCTGACCGCCATTCACAGTGGCAAAAACCTGAACAGAGACCTTAAGAACATCGCTTGTACAAAGAGCACAATCGTTAACCGTTTTGAGCTCGAAAGTCTCTTTCCGAACGCAACGGTAACCGAGTATTCGAATGACGGCGAGGTGCTCAAAGCCCTCAATGAGGGGAAGGCACGTTGCATCATTGTCCCCAGCACGCGCCTGGAAACTCTCCGCGACATCTACGACATCGAGGATTTCGAAACACAGGAACTCACCAACACGGCGCAACTATCGTGTTTAATTTCGCGCGGCAAGCCCGAGCTGCTGGGAATCATCAATAAGGGCATCGTCAATGCAGGTGAATCGCTCTCTGCAAACAGCTATTTCCCCACATCGTACTCGGCGCAAGAATCGGATGCGTTCCGACTTCTCTACCGCAACCGCATCGTCATTGCGGCAGTCGTCATCTGCATTTTGCTCACCGGCATCGTCATCCTTGTCTGGTCGCTTTACCGCGCACAGGAGGAACGGCAGAAAGCCGATGCCGCCAACACCGCCAAAACCGCTTTCCTCACGCGCATGAGCCACGACATCCGCACGCCGCTCAACGGCATCCTGGGCCTTATCGAAATTGAGGAATTGAGAGAAGGCGACATGCAGGTCGCCCGCGAAAGCCGCGCCAAGGCGCGCGTTGCCGCCAATCACCTGCTCTCGCTAATCAACGATATCCTCGAGATGGGCAGGATCGAGGAGCGCAAAGTGACGCTCGAGCACGAATCATTCAACCTTAAAGAGCTGTGCGACAATGCGCTCGTACTGTGCAAGCTCCGCGCATCGGACCGCGGCATAACCATGCTCGACACCAGCGAGCCCTACGCTGTCGACCAATATATGATCGGCAGCCCCACCCATATTCGGCAGATCCTTGTCAACCTGCTCGACAACAGCATCAAGTACAACAAGCACGGAGGCACCGTCACGTTCTCATCGACCATCAAACCGGTCGACGACGAGCACGCCGTGTTTTGCTTTAGCGTCTCGGACACCGGCATCGGCATGTCGCCCGAGTTTCTTAAGCACATCTACGAACCGTTTGCCCAAGAGGGCAACGATGCCCGCAGTAAATTTCAGGGAACTGGCATGGGCATGCCGATCGTCAAATCGCTCATAGACATGATGGGTGGCACGATTGAGATTTCGAGCGAGGTCGGCGTGGGAAGTACGTTCAACGTCCAGATTCCGCTCGATATCGACAAGAACCCTCAGGCAAGAGAAGGTGCGGACGAGCAGGCGATCAGCTGCTCGCTTGCCGGCATGAACGTTCTTTTGGCCGAAGACAACGAGCTCAATGCCGAAATTGCCCAGGCCCTGCTCGAAAGCGAAGGCATCGTCGTAACTCGCGCCGCCGACGGCAAAGAAGCGGTCGAACTATACACTAGTCGTCCCGCCGGCAGCTTCGATGCGATCCTGATGGACATTATGATGCCGGGCATGGATGGCTACGAGGCAACCCGCGCGATTCGCCTGAGCGAGAAGGCCGATGCAGCCGACATCCCCATCATCGCGCTCACCGCCAACGCCTTTGTCGAGGACGCACAAGCGGCACGTGACGCCGGCATGAACGCCCATCTGCCCAAACCGCTCGACTTTAACAAGCTCAAAAGCATGCTCGCCCGCATCAAGCAAAACGGAACTGTTTCGCTATAGTTTGTGCCCAACTGTCATGCACAGTTAGAAAGGAAGCCGACGATGTTTAGACCCTTACGCCGAAAGAAACGTGCCATCACCGACGAGGAGGCGCGCGAGCTGCTGGCCACCTGTAAGCGCGGCGTCTTTGCCGTTAACGGCGATGATGGCTACCCATACGCCATTCCCGTCAACTACTTCTTTGACCCCAAACACGACAAGATTTATTTCCATGGCGCCAAGGCTGGCCACAAGGTCGATTCGCTCAAGCGTGACGATAAAGTCTGCTTTACCGTGTACGGCAACGAGTGGTACAAGGACGACGACTGGGCTCCCTACGTTATGAGCACCGTGGTCTTTGGCCGTTGCCGCCTGGTAGACGAGACGCCTTCGTTTATCGAGGACAAAGTCCGCCAGTTAGCGCTTAAGTACTACCCTTCTGCCGAAGAAGTCGAGGAGGAAATCGCCAAAGACATCAAGGGCGTCCAACTCTACGAGATTTCGATTGAGCATCTTTGCGGCAAGCAGATCCATGAAAAGTAAGCCCAAAAACAGGTCCTGCAAATAGCAAAATGGCTCGGTTCCAACCAGTATTGGAACCGAGCTATTTGTTTATGAAGCGTCGGCGGCTATGTGCGCAAGCGCCTCAACGAGATCCTGAGAACTCACGGGTTTGCTCAGATGCGCGTTCATGCCCGCCTCGCGCGAAAGCCTACGGTCGTCGGCAAAGGCATTGGCGCTCACGGCGATAATCGGCGTGGTCGCGGCGTCCTCGCGATCGAGCGCTCGAATCTGACGCGTGGCCTCAAGGCCATCGATGCCGGGCATCATGATGTCCATCAACACCACGTCGAACTCGTGCGGCGCACTCGCGGCAAACGTCTCGACGGCAGACTCGCCATCTTTGACATGTGTCACGACGGCACCGGCGCGGTCGAGCGTAAACTGTGCGATCTCGGCATTCAGGTCGTTATCCTCTACGAGCAAAACGCGCAGGCCCTGGAGCACGTCGCTGTCGCCTGCATCCACGCGAACTGCCTGAGGAATCTCGGAACTCTTGCACTTCTCAAACGGCAGGCAAATGGTAAACGTCGTCCCCTGCCCCAAGGCGCTCGTAAAGCTCATGGTTCCGCCCATAAGCTCGACCAACTGTTTGGCAATAGACGCGCCCAGGCCAGTTCCCGATGAAGCGCCTTCCACCTGTTGTTCCTCGCGGCTGAACGGCTCGTAGAGGTGCTGTTGAAACTCCTCGCTCATGCCAATGCCGTTATCGGCGATCGTGTATTCATAGACGGGGACGCCATCCACCGGCTCTACCTCGCGGCATGTCAGGCGAACATAGCCGCCCTGGCGGTTGTACTTGACGGCATTACCGGCAATATTGAGCAACAGACGCTTGAGGTGCGTCACGCTCACCCGGGCATAGGGATGATCAAGAGTCCGTTGGTCGCAGATAATTGTCACCAGGCGCTCCTCGGCCTGGCGCTCCAGAATATCGCACACCTCACGGTTGAGGGCCACCATATCTGTAGGCACAAGATTCAGGTCGACCTGCCCGCTCTCCAAGCGGCTCATATCGAGTGCCTCGTTCGCAAGGTCGAGCAGCAGTCCCGACGCCGTCCAGATCTTTGAGCGGCACTCAGTCTGCTTTTGCAAGTCGTCCGCGTTGGCATTGCCCACCTCGACCATACCGCGAATGCCGTTGATGGGCGTGCGCAGGTCGTGACTCATGCGACGCAGGAACTCCGTCTTTGCAGAGTTGGCAGACGAGGCTTCGCGCGCTGCCTTTGCCAGCTTGTCGCCATAGTCGCGCTCCTGCAGCAACAGGTCGGCAAAGCGTTGGCTCTCGGCGCGGCGGCGCACCAACACAACAGTGGCTATAACACCGCCGTAGAGTGCCAACACACTGGCAACAACAGCGGCAACAACCTCAAAGTAACGCTGCGCGGGAGCATAGGTGTACACGTAAAAATCACGCGCTTTACCAAATGTGCCCAGATACCACTCACCGCTGTCGTTGACCAATCTGACCTTACCAGCCAGGCAACGCTCCTTAATGCCGTTGACAACGATGGCATCCGTCGCAGGCAAATCGAACACGCCTGACACGGCGGGCTCAACAGCGTTGGTCGCAACGACCTTACCGTCGTTTTCAATCACGATGTTACCGCTATCGATGGTCTCATAACCATCGAGCAAGCTCTGCAACTTGAGCGTATTGCTCGCGACCGCCTTGGCGCTCTGGTGCCTCACCGCGACAACGATGCCCTCACCGTCCCGCCGGGCCACGCAGCCAATGTCTGCGACCGAATCGTCCGCAAGCGTAATGCGAGCGGTATAGGACTTAAGCGGATGGGCTGCCACCTCCAGCACAGGCGCCTCTTTGAGATTCGCAGCGAGCGACTCGTAGCCCACGTCATCCTTCGAGGACTCGGACACCAAGTTGCCCGATGCATCCGTTACGATCAGCGCTGTCACATTAAACTGGTCAGCATATTGCTCCAACGTAGCGTTATCCACCGAGCCGTCGCGCTCCATATCGCGCGCCGCCTCTCCGGCGATCTCCATAACGCGAATCAGGTTTTTGGTCGCATAGGCGCTGTTGAACGCATCGTAGGAAAGGCTCTGTGTCGCCACGTAATCGACAACGTCGGCAAAGCGCTGTTCGGCCTGAGCTGTCGTGTAGGCGTAGCTCGTCACGCCGGCAACAATCGAGAGCGCTATCCCCAACAGGACGACGATGAGCCATTCCCGTGCCGAACGATCGCCCCGCTCCTGAGCGGTGTGGTCGGACGCATCAATCATGACAGGCCCTCCACATTCAAAAACGGCGAAGGGTCATCATAGTACTTTGACACCAGGCGTTCCATGGTGCCATCGGCAAGCATTTCTTGATAGGCATGGGTGAGCTTAACGTCGATGCCGCGTGCGTCGTTGAGATCGAAAGCGGTGCCCAACCCAACCTCCAGCAGCGGCTCAGACAGAATGCGATACGTCACACCATAGTCTTTTTCGTAAGTAAGCAGCGAGGACTCATGCGCGGCGACGGCATCGACCAGGCCCTCGACGAGCGCCGGGTTCAGGTACGAGCGGTCCGAAAAGCTGTAGAGCTCCTTGATCTGCGGAACGTTTTCACTGGTACGATTGAGCAGAATCGACTCGGGCTTGGTGGTGGACTGGACCGCCACGACCTTACCCTCAAGATCGGCAAGCGTGTAGATATCGCTCTCGGGATCGACCGCGACCACCTGGCGGCTCGCAAGGTACGGGCCGGCCCAGCAATATTCGTTTTCGCGACCCGTCATACTAAAGCTGCCCATGACGCAGTCGAGCTCGCCGCTCGCCAGCAGTTCTTTCTTCTTTTCCCAGTCGATCAGCTGGTATTTTGGCTTGTAACCAATGCGGACCAAAGCCTCGGTCAAAATCTCGACATCCAGGCCAACGATATTGCCGTACTCGTCGCTATACACAAACGGTGGATAGAGGTCGCTGCCGACGTTGAGCGTCTTAAGGTTGTCGTCTTTGACCTGCGAGGCGGCCGCGCCTTCTGATGCAGACGCCGCGGCCCCGTCATTCGACCCGGAACAGCCAGCTATCGCCACGACAAAGGCACTCACCACTGCAAGCGCAACAAACAACGATATGGCGGCCGAGCGACGAGGTCTTTTCATCGAGCTCCAGACGTTCCTGTTTACAGACTCAAGAGCAAAGATATTAGCAGACAAAACCGCGCTTGCGCTCAATGGTTACAGATGCTTTACCATACGGGGCCTTCCAGCCAATCTGGCAGACGGCCCCGCATGCAGCGCTCACTTACCGTGCATTAAAAACGTAGCGGTCCAGGCGGTCGCACGCCTCCCTTACACGCGAAAGCGGCAGCGCCAGATTCACGCGAATGTGGCAGGGCCCGTGGAACGGACGGCCGTCCTGATAGCCCACGCCCACACGCGCCCCCTCGTCGAGCAGCCACTGAATATCGCAGCCATGCTCGCGGCACCACTATGGGAATGCGGACAAATGGCCGGTTAGTCCTGCGCGTCGTCGACGGCGGTTACCGTCAGCCTGGTTCCGTCAACCGTAAACGATATGTCGAGTCCGGCGTAAGCCAAGTGGTACACGCGGTTTGGCTCGTGCTTGCTGCCCGCGCGGCGCGGATCTTGGCGAAGGACCTCTATCAAGCCGGAGAGCTTTGCGGGCGGGACCATATCCTGCAGCGCATGCGGAAACTCAACGTCGAGCTCTTGCCATGGCGCATCTTCAATCCAGCCGCCGGTCGCATCCGGGTGACAGTCCGCAAACGGAATGTAGGGCTTGATATCGTAGATGGGCGTGCCGTCGCGCAGATCTGCTCCCAGCACATGGATGATGGGGCCGTCGTCGGTAAGCTCGACACGATCGAGCTTGACGCAAGTAAGACCGATGGGATTGGGGCGAAACGGGCTGCGTGTGGCAAATACGCCCACGCGCTCGGCTCCACCCAAGCGCGGCGGTCGCACGGTCTTCGACCACTTGGCGTTGGTGCCGGACCTGTCCTGCGTCTTGGCATCGGCGGCGATGTCTTCCGCCGTGCCGCCGGGCGTTCCGTTTTCAAAGCGCCAGAGCAGCCACAGGTGCGAGAAGGAGTCCAAGCCCTCAACCGCCGCGTTGGAAGCATATTCCGGCTCAAAGACAATGCACCCCTCAAGATGGGGCGCCAAAAAGCTGTTGCGCGGGATGCCGAACTTCTGCGGCAGGTCGGTATGTATGTGTGCAATAGGTTCCATGCCGGTCATTGTACGGCATGAGGACATGGACGCTGCGTGCAATCCCCCACCACGACCGCCCTTTTTGCAACCAACGGTTGCTTGGAAGGGCATCGGCCGCCGCGTATGCTTAAAGCCGCAAGCAGCAGAAAGGAACTATCATGGCCTTTGCAGAAAAACTCATCGCCGTCCGTCGTGCCAACAGCCTCACCCAAGAGCAGCTCGCCGCCAAGCTCTATGTCACGCGCCAGGCAGTGAGCCGCTGGGAGCGCGGCGAAGTCATCCCGGGCATCGACATGATGAAGCTCATTGCCGCCGTAACCGGAGAACCGCTGTCGCACCTGCTCGAAATGCCCGAGCACTATTGCCAGAGCTGCGGCATGATACTCACGCCCGATGACTGCGGCACCAATGCCGCGGGCGCCAGGACCGATCATTACTGCAAGTGGTGCTACGACCGCGGCAAGTACACCTATGAGACCACGATGGAGGCAATGATCGAAGATTGTGCCCCGCGGCTGGCACAAAGCACCGGCATGTCGCTCGATGAAGCCGTCTCGCTCATGGGCGCCGTGCTGCCGCAACTGGAGCGCTGGCGCTCCGTGCACGAAAACGAGGACCGCTACGGTGCCGAGGCGCGGGCGCGCTATGGCGATGAGGCTATCGATACGGCAAACGAAGCGCTGTTGGACATGGACCCCGAAACCTGGAACGACATGAAAGAACTCGAGCGCGCGATTTTAGGCCAGCTCTCGATTGCCATGGACGACGGCGATCCAAAGAGTAACGAAGCCCGCAAGCTTGTCGCAATGCACCGCCGATGGGTTGGCCTTAACTGGGGACACGAGCCCCAGGACGAAGCATACCTGGGCCTCGCCAATGGTTATCTTGCCGACCAGCGCTTTGTTGACTACTACGACAAGCCCTGCGGCACCGGAGCCACGGCGTTTCTGGTACAGGCAATCGAGTCGTCGTTGACGCGTGCATAGACCGCGGCGGCTTTGGGTATTTCAATCGAAACCTCAACCGATTGGAGACCTATGGCTACTGATCACGAGCTCGCGCTCTACGTTATGACCGGCTGCCCGTATTGCATAAAGGTCAAGCGCTTCCTGGCCGATAACGGCGTGACCATCCCCGAGCGTAATATCTCGACCGATTCCGATGCCGAGCAGACGCTCATCGCCGTCGGCGGAAAGCGCCAAGTTCCCTGCCTGTTCATTGACGGCACGCCACTCTACGAGTCGGGCGACATCATCGCGTGGATACAGAAGAACCTGCTCTAGTCCGCGCGCCGCGGTCGGCCGGCCCCAACGCACAAACCCATACGAACCAAACATGTACGCCAGCATCCAAAGTCGACATTTTCCGACATCTTTGGATGCTGACGTACAGCTATTTGTGGGCAATCGTTGGGGACGTTCTTAAATGACTAGTCGTTAAAGAACGTCCCCAACGACTAGTATCGATTTAATAGAACATACGTTTGCTTTTTATGCTATACTCGCCTCAAGGCATGAGAAGGGTCGAGAGTTCCCGCGGAGGTCCCCAATGACACGCTGGAGCGAGCCCGGTAAGTAAGATCGGTGGTTACCGCACTCGTCCATCTCAGACAGGCTGCGCTCCTGTTCGTCGTCGCCGTCAAAGAACGACACTCACAACCAAACGTTTCCGTTATCCGTGAGCCACACAGGAGTGCATCGTTATGGCAAAAAAGATTCCAACCTTTACGTCCGACACCGTATCAAGCGCCTGCTCAGATATCAGCAAGATCGTTGAAGCCAAGAGTCTCAATCAAAAGAGACTCGATCATGAGACTTCGTTAGAGGGGGCGTTGCTCATTGGGCGCCGCCTCGAACAAGAGACTGCCGGATACCCCATTACTAATCTCAAAGGACTGCTCTCCCCCGTCGGCGGCCATCTACACAAGCACTATGGCCCCCGCCTAGGACAATCCTATCTCGCACGCTGCATTAAGTTCGCTCGCGCCGTTCCCAAATACGCACCTTTTCGATCAGAGCTTGACCTAGCCCACTATGAGGCACTCGCTCGCGTCACAAACGAGTACCTGCGTCTTGAGCTCATGAACGTCGCGGCCGACAACAGGTGGCCCTCATCGCACATCGCGCTTCACGCCAGATACCAGAATCCACAAGATGCTCCAAGCAACAGAGAATTCCGCGAGCTCACAGCGAACCAGGAAGTTTGGCGCTTTGCCCGCGCTTATACAGATGCCTGCGGAATCATTTCGCTCGAGAAGTTTGTTGAGCTTTACAATTCTTGCGCTCCCGAACCAGTCTCGATATTCGAAGTAAATGAAACTATTTGGAAAATCAAAGAGGAGTCGGGGCGCATCGACAACCCCTGCATACTTTCCAAGGACGGAGAGCTGTACCTCATAGCGCCGGAACTAGACGACACGGTCGAAAATAACCCTTATTACTACGACGACTACGGATATTCCTATCGAAGATACGAACGCCATAGCGAGTACACCCAGGAAATGCGCTCGTTACGCGAGCGACGTGTTCAGAGCAGGAGGGCGGCCATATTCACTGGCCATAAGCAGCATCCAATCGAAAAACTAGACTATGAGGACATCGTCTGTGGATATGCCAGCTACACACAATCTGTTAATAATCTCAAATTGTATATCTTGAATGATTCCAAGCTGGGTGCCGCAAGCCTTCACGCAAGAGAGGACGAGTTCGATTTCATCATGGCAAAGCTCTTGCGTTCTATTGGTCTCAACGGCATGCCGACAGCACAACAAACAACCGAAGATGCCGAATTTTTATTGATCGTCGTACGACCCGATTTTTACAAACAAGCGGAGATAAACAAGGTCTCCAAGCTCCTCGCAATAGTCTATGAAAACACTCCCCTCTGGGAGTTCAACGGACGCTCATACACCGAGCTAAAGAGCGAAAAAACGCTAGAGCCTCTCGTGCCAACTATGCAACCAACAGTCCAACCAAAACAGGCTGCTTAACCGTATTAACTGCTTGTATTTTTGTCTACAAAACTGTATACATAAAGAGAGGTCCCTATGGAGCTCATCGCAATCCACCCCCATGCCCTCAAACATGGGCTGACAGAGACGGATATTACCTGCGCTTGGAACTCCGCTTTCGCATGGTTTAGGCGTGATCTTGAAAATGGAGGCATCGATTACGTTCTCGTTGGACTTGATGGAAAAAACCGCCTCATGGAGCTCATTGCTCGATGTTGCCCCGACCGAGATGGTTACATCATTTACCACGCCCTTGTCCCTCCTACGCGCAAGGTGCTCAGGGAAATCGGAATCGATCGATAGGAGGCGCTATGGACGCTAAACAGCTCGAAAAGATGATGGGGTTTGCTCCCGGTGAGCTAGAAAAAGCCGCAGCGGCATACGAAAAAGATGAGTGGCCGAAGGGCCACACCGTCAAGTTGGGAAGGCCGCCGATTTCCGATGAACCAAGCGTTGTTTTATCGGCACGTGTGGGCGAATCGGTTCTTGAAGCATTTGACGCAAAGGCAAAGCGCCATGGGCAAACGCGCACGGAGCGACTCAGGGAACTCATTACACTCGATGCAATGATTGCCTAGTCCCCTGCCGAACCAAACATGTACGTCAGCATCCAAAAACGATATTTTTCGACATCCTTGGATGCTGGCGTACAGTTTTTTGCATGGGTCCGGCACAGGCGATCCGTTCTTCTCCGTCCCCAAGGGATCATTTAGCCACAAAAGCGGGCGATGGGCGCAAGCTGCTGCTCGCGAAAGACACGGTCGACAGCAGCACGGTATTCATCGACCTTTTTGGTCTTGCGTACGAGTTTGTGAACGGTCGCGGGATCGGCGAAGGCGCATTTGGCGTAGAACCACCACTCCTTCATGCGAAAGACCGCGTTGCCCCCAATCTCGTCCGCATAGGCCGCAAACAGCATGTCATGGAAGCGTTGCAGCTCAGCGGCGGTAGCGGCAGGGTCGCCCTTAACCATGCGAGCCAGCGCGGGATTCGCAAGCAAGCCGCGCCCCAACATTACGTGGCGTGTTCCGGGATAGGCCTTCACCAGCGCATCCATGTCCTCAAGATCAAAGATGTCGCCGTTATAGGCCACGGGGAACGGCGCCCGTTCCAGCGTCTCGCCGTAAAACTCTTTGCGCGGTGAGCCCGTATAACGGTCCTTTTGCACGCGCGGATGCACGATCAACTCCGCCAGCGGCATTCGGCAATAGAGGTCGAGCACGCGCTCGTACTCGTCATCGCATTCGAGCCCCAGTCTGGTCTTGACCGACACCGGCAAGGGCGAGCGTTCGCACACGTCGCTCAAGAACACCTCGAGCTCATCCAAATTGCGCAGAAAGCCCGAACCCTTGCCCTTCGCGACCACCGTACCCGAAGGGCAGCCAAGGTTGAGGTTGACCTCGCGGTAACCCATATCGGCAAGCACCTGCGCCGCCCACACAAACTCGTCCGCATTCTTGGACATCAGCTGGGGCACCACGTTAAGTCCCTGGTTGTTGGCAGGATCGACCTCTTTAAACGCCTTGCCGCCAAAGCGATTGCCCACCCGCGGCGGCGGCAAAAACGGCGTGTAATAACAATCGAGCGCGCCGAAGCACTCCGCATGCACGCGACGGAACACATGCCCGGTAATCCCCTCCATAGGGGCCAGCGATAAATACATCAACATCCATTCTCAAATCAATGTGACAAAGGGACTGTCCCTTTGTCACATAATACGCCCATCGAGGGCGGGGGTCCTCTATACTGAGTCACATATGACGGTATCGCGCCAAAGGAGAACGCCATGACCACGTCGCAGATATCCCTGCTCGCGCTCATTTTGGTTGGGGGCATCGGCATCCTGCTTATCGGAGTGAGCGCGCTCATGAAAGCCGCCGCTCGCAGGAAAGCCAAGGCCTGTACCGCCGTGACCATGGGAACGGTCATCGACCATCGCTTTATGGGCGAAGGCAGGATGTATCCCGTTTTGGAATACACCGTCGACGGCACGCAATACCGCGCGAAAAAACAATTCCGTGGCATAAAGACCAAAAGCTTGTCGGGACTCCCCATCCGCACGCAAGCCACCGCCTACGAAGACGCCAAGGGCTGGCTGCACGTGCAGACAGGCCCCATCGCCCGCCTAGGCACCCTCGCGGAGCAGCTTTGGCCTCTCGGTAGCCAAATGACCGTGTACTACAACCCCAGCAACCCAGACAAAAGCTATGTCGAACGCCCCATCGTGGGCAACTTTGCCACACTGATGTTTAACCTCGCAGGCTTCTTGCTCATCGCGATGAGCATCTTGTTCTATGTTCTTATCCAGCGCTAGCTCAAACTGATGCGCCCCGCGCCCCATGCGCCGCAACGACCGTTACGACACCAAGGACCAGCTATGGCAACACTTTCCGAACAAGAACGCAAGCGCATCCAGCGATATTGCATCTGCCCCAAGATTGCCGGTGCAGCGCTTGCCATGGCGTTTGTGCTGCCTTTTTTGATCATTCCCTTCGAAATGATTGACGACATTGTCTTCCACCACGAAGGCTTCCAGGATACGGGCATGACGGCCGCCCTGGTGCTCACTGCCATCGAGCTCGTCATATTCTGCTACTGCACTCTCGCGCCGCGCTTTGGCATGCGCGGCAAGCAGTGGAAGGAAATGCAGTGCCGACTCGTCGTCGAGCAGTCCGAGAAAGACCGCTCGGCACAAATCGCAGGCGTTATCGGTACGCAGGCCGCCGCACGCCTGCTCAAGAACAGCGACAACGAGACCGCGCGCAACCTGGGCGGCGCGGCAGAAGTCGCCGCTGCCGTTGGCGCCGTCGCCACTGCAGCTGACGTGCTTACCGAGAGCTTCGCTAATGCAAAGGCCATGGCGGAGGCCTGTGGCGTGCCCATCCCCCGTGCAAAAAAGTGGATCGTCACACTTGTGGCGCTGCCCCTCGCAATCGTGTGCGGTGCCTATATCCCGCAGCTGGCGCAGGGAAACATCAAGATGCAACAGAACGCCGCGGCCGCGGCCGAGCAAATTGCCATCGCCCGCAAGACGCTAGAACCCGCATGCGAGTACGTGTCCGCCGATGACCCTTACGAGCGATATCAAGATTACGGCTATCACGTCCGCGGCTACCTTCACGACGGCGACTCCGATACCCAGAAGACCTATACGTACCTGGATTTCGATAACAAGGGGACGCTCAAGGAAGTGAGTTACATCGCAGAGATCGACCCCGACGCGAGCCTTGAGGACAACCTCGCCCGCGTCGAGCTCGACTTGGATGAGCTTTCCTCTGTCGTCCAAACCGTAGACGTCAAGACCGTGAGTCCCGAGCTCCTAGCACCGCAAAAGCTCCCCGAAGAGTTTAGGCAGGCTTTTTTGAACGGTTCGCTCTACGAGAGAATCTCCATCAGGACGAGTGACGACCTCATCAAAACGTACTATTCGTTTGACACGGAGCCCGAGGACGAGTTTGACGAGTACACCCATCCAAGCATCCGTATCACGTTGGTGGGCAAAACGAGCTAGGCGCCCAATGTGACAAAAGGACTGTCCCTTTGTCACATTCCATGAAAAAGGGCACCGGCGTTAGCCGATGCCCTAAAGCTGCTGCAGATTAACTCCTACAGCGTATGACTAAGACGAATCGAACTATTCGTCCCAAGAGAGGCTCTTACCAGTCTTCTTTGCCAGCAGCAAGAACAGACCGATGATGACGTTGCATGCAATACAGAAGATGAAAACGCCCTGGAAGGAGCCGACAAGCTCGTATACCTTCATCATGACGGGCATGCCAAAGGCGCCGACGATATAGCCCACGGAGCAGATGAGCGCGAAGATGCGACCAAAGTCACGGGAGCCAAAGACGTCCATCACCAAAACGGTCAGAGCGGTGCCGGCGATGACGTACATGACGTCGTTAACACCGGCAGCAAGAATGCTGAGCGTCGAGTTGCCGCTGCTCATCATGAGCATGACAAAGGAGAGAATCGAGACGGCGAGCCAGCTCAGAATGGCCTTGGTGCTGCCAAACTTATCGCAAGTGGTACCGACGATCGGGTTGAGGAACAGGTCGAACAGCGATGCGGCGGAAACCATGAAGCCACCCACCATGGGGCTAAAGCCGACCTCGGCGGCATAGGTGGGGAACAGCTGGTTCATGCAGCAAGTAAGCTGAACGAGGCAGAGGAAGCCGATGCAGAAAAAGAATGCAGGCGACTTAATAGCGCGTGCGTAGCTAACGCCACGTGCACTATCCTCGGTCGTCTCCTCGGTCTCGGCGACCGTCTCGCCTTCGACATAGCCATAGGGCAGCATGCCCTTGTCCTGGGGCTTATAGCGGATAATCAGGATGGAAGCGGGAAGAATGAGCACGGCGGAGACGCCAGCGAGCACCAGATAACCAGTCCTCCAGCCAGCAGCCTCAATGACAGAGGTGATGACGGGACTCATGATGAGCATGTAAATCGAGTTCACTGCCCAAGCGAGACCAATTGCCAGGCCGCCAGATTTTTTGAACCACTGGTCAATAACATCGGACATGGCGACGCCGGTAGTGAAGGCGAAGCAAACGCCAATCAAAGCACCAGCTGCGATGAACATCCAGACTTCGGTGTAGAAGGCCATGCCTGCGCCAGCGGCGAGCAGAATAAGCTCGACGACGGGGAGCCAAAACTTGCCAACAACCTTGGGGATGAGTTTTCCGACAAACGGAAGAGCCGCTGCAAGACCAATGAGCGTTGCAGTGAAGTAATACGAGAAGATGGAGTAGTCAAATCCGAACTCCTCGCACACGGGCGCGACGAAGGAGCCAGCGATTACGCTATAGGATCCGGTCGTACCGGCAGACATGAGGCCGAGCGCGATCACGAGAACCCATGCGTAAACCTTGCTGCTCTTTAACTTTGCATTTTCCATTGATACAGCTCCTAGAGACCCAGAAGGGCGCACATAACGGCCTTGATGGTGTGCTGACGGTTCTCTGCCTCACGGAAGATGACCGACGCGTTGGCCTCAAAGCACTCGTCCGCAATCTCAAAGCCCTCGGTGATGATTTCACGATGCAGGTCGTTCTTGCACTGGTCGAGCAACATCTTGCCAACGCGGTGATTTGCGTTGTGAACAGAGGGGAGCTCGTGCATGCAGAAGATGTCGGGGTTGTTGGTGCGCTTGCACAGCTCACTGGTGACGCGATAGGGGTACAGGGACTCGGCGTCGCCAAGCCAAGAGTTGTAGTCGTCAGGGTCCAGAACCTCGTCGCCGCACTCGGGGTTGATGTAGCGCCACTCCTCGGTAACGATTACGTCGACACCGTCCAGAGCATCAAGGTCAGAGGTGATGGTGAAGGTCCTGTTAGGCGCGTACTTGGCGTAGCAGGCCTCAACCTCCTCGATCATTTCCTTGCACATCTGGTGACGGAGGTCGTCGGGGCCGATGGCGAGGAAGTCCATGTCGAGCATCGCGCACAGACGGCCATACCACACGGGGGCGCCGGCGCAGTTGCCAACGAAGGCCATCTTCTTGCCACGGCTCGTGCGCAGACCACCCCACTGCTCCTCCATCGTGAGAGCGTCAGCGAGCATCTGGGTCGGGTGATCGCCGAGGGTGAGGGCATTGATGACTGGAATATCGACCAAGTCGGCGACATCATAGAGGAACTGCTCGTCCTTTTGTGCACGATAGACAATGAGATCATACATGCCGTTGAAGACGCGCATGGCATCCTCGATGGTCTCGCAATCGCCCATGTGGGAGTTGGTCAGATAGGTGAAGCCCATGCCCAGGTCGTTGCAAGAGGTCTCAAAGGCGCAACGAGTGCGGGTCGAGCCCCACTCAAAGTTGGCGAGAACGTTCTTGCCGGGGAAGTAGCGCTGGTCGACACCGGACTTTTTCTGGGCCTTGAGGTTCCAGGCAAGATCGATGAGGTAACGGAAATCCTCAGAGGAAAGATCGTGGATGTTGAGGTAGTCGCGACCGCGAAGGCTGTTGTTCATGCCTATTTCCTTTCAATTGTTTGATGGGTAAGTGTCGAATGCGCCCCCGAGGGAAACACGGACATCCCTCGGGGACTGTAAATGTGGCGCTTGGATCAGGCAGCGCAAGTTTAAGAACTTGCTAGCAGCTGGCGGCCACGTCCTTGGTCCAGCAGTGCACGCCGCCGCCGGACAGGTTAAGCGCGAGAGAGTCGATCATGATGACCTTGCGATCGGGGAAGCAGCTCTCAAGAACCGCCTTGGCCTGCTCGTCCTTCTCCTTCACGACTTCGCTCATGCCTTCGTGGTAATAACGCTGGCCAAGAACGACGCCGTTGCAGATGAGGAAGTTGCAGTAGCTTGCTGCGGCATAAAAGTGAACGGGGCCTTCGGGCCAAGGGGTGCCATCCATGAACTTGCCGCCCATTTCGTCGATGAAGCCCTTATACAGCTCGTAGTCCTCGTCGCCGGGAGCGATGACAACCTCGATCGGCTCGGCAGTGGGCATGCGGACGATTTCGAAGGGCTTGCCCTCCCAGTCCGTCTCGGCGCGTAGAATCTCGTAGGCGGCGTCGATGCGACGATGCGATTCCGCGCCCGCCTTGCTCGAGGCGGCCTCCTCATCGGATACCTCGGCAAGAAGAATCTTGTTCGGGGTGATAAAGCGGCACATCTCATCGATGTGGGCGGCGAAGCTCATGCCGAAGACAGGAGTTCCATCTTCCTTCTCGTCGAGGATGCCCAGTCGATAGTCGTCGTCCTCAAGCATAGGCTGCGGCAGCCAGATAACCTTGTTGAGGTTGTAGATGCGCTTGTACTCGGCCTCCACTTCCTCTTTTGAGAACTCGGGATTGCGCTTGCGGCATTCCGTGTCCTCGATGGCGATCAGGGTGCCGTGACCGTCAAACTCGCGGTCGCCGCCCTCCGAAACCATTTCGGAATTGACGATATCGAAGCACCCGAGCGCAACCGCCATGTGAACAGCTGCCCTGCGTGCGGACTGGCACTCTGGGGAGTTCTTGTCCCACACGCCATAATAGGTCCAAGCGGGGTTGACCATATAGGAATGGCCTTCGTCGTCGACCATGATGCTGGGGCCGTTGTCGCGAACGTAGAAGTTGGAGTCTTCGAACTGCGTAATCTGGATACGGTCGAGATCCACCCCTTCTTCTTTAAGGCGCGAGCAGGCTTCCTCGTAGGAGCCGGGGGTGCCACAGTTGAGATTGACCGTAACGTCGCCATACTCAAGCAAAGCTTTAATTACGTCAACGCAGGGCTGGCGATTATCGAAGCCCTCTGCGCGAATGTAATCGGGAAGCCATGTCACATAGACGTTGGAGCGCTTCTCAAACTCGCCCGGCATACGATAGTTCTCGTACATGGTTGGTCCTTCCGTCGGGTTTCCCGCAATGCTGTCCGGCCGCGACAATAGCGGGGTTACACCAGCTATAGTACTACTATACCTACCGTTCGGTAGGTGATTTTGTATAATTGCCATTCGCCTGTCGATACCTACCGTTCACCGTTTATAGTGGTCGTGTTTGGACACGAATTGATGTTCCGTTGCCATTCTTAATAATGTTGGCAATGCGGAAGTGATTTGCAATGGAGAAGTGAAGCGTGAGCACAAAGGGAAAAATATTGGACGCAATGTATGATCTTGTGGCAGAAGTCGGTTACGACAAGGCGTCCATTGGAAAAATCTGCGACCGTGTCGGTATATCCAAGCCATCGGTGTACTACTACTTTCCCTCTAAAGAGGATATTTTCACCACGCTCTTAGATAGTATGTTTCCGACTATCGACTATCAGCGCGACTATTCGCTAATAGTCGATAGGGACGGATTCAAGGCGGCGCTTATCGAGCTCGGCAATTCGGTTATAGGTGGCTATCGTAGTGATGAAAAGCGCCGTCGCGTGCTGGCCGAGGTCAGTATTCAGGCAAATCGAATCCCTGCAGTTCAGGAACGTCAGGCAACGGCGATCAACCGAACTATGGACGCGCTTAAAGACATCCTTCTCCATGGCCTAGAAATTGGCGCGTTTTCCGATGAAACAGACGTCATGCTGTACGTGCAGATTCTTTACACCGTACTTGAGGGAGCGAGCAATACCGTTGCCCAAGATGAAGACATCGATGAAAAGGCTGTTTGGGCAGGGATCGTCGAACTCATGTTTAAATAGGCGCGTAATAACAGAGGCACCTTGGCAAGCGCGATGCGACGACTTGCGGGGTCGCGGAATGGTTCGAAACCCGTGTTCGCGATGATTGCAAAAGTTGTTGAATAGAAATTGGGGCCGATTCCAGCTATGTTGGAATCGGCCCCAATTTCGTTTTAACTTGCGGAGACAAATGACAGGGCTGAAGGGCAGTTCGTTGGTCAGGTTATTTCGCGGTAGTCTTATTGAGGAGACCGGAAACTAAAGCAAATGTCGCAATCAGAAGGTTGCAGATGATACAGAAGACGAATACTCCTTGGAAAGACCCTGCCATACCGTAAACCTTCATCATGACTGGCATTCCGAAAGCTCCGACAACATAGCCCGCTGAGCAAATAATCGAATAGATCCTTCCAAAATCGCGTGATCCGAAGAGCGAGAGGAGAATCATCGGCATTGCAGTTCCAACGATGGCGAACATGACGTCGTTTACGCCGGCCGCGATGATGGAAACGGTCTCGTTGCTTCCGCCAAAGATGAGAAGTAGGAATGAAAGAATGCTGACTCCCGTCCATGCGACCGTTGCTTTAATAGCACCGAGCTTGTCGCATGTTTTGCCTACGAAGGGATTTAGGAAAATATCGGAGAGCGAAGCCGCCGAAACCATTAGGCTTCCCACGATGGGATTGAAGCCGACCTCGCTTGCATAGGTCGGGAACAGCTGGTTCATGCAGCAGGTGAGTTGCGCCACGCAGAGCAGAAGGGCACAGAGAATAAAAGATGGCGTTTTCGCGGCATCGCGGAGCGCCATGCCCGAAGAGACATCTTCCTTTTCATCGGCGCTGTAGCTCTCATGGGTTTCGGAGGTAGTCTCTCCGTACGGAAGCATATTGCGATCAGAAGGCTTAAGGCGAATGATAAATGCGCTTGTGGGCAATATCATGGCTGCAGAAACGGCCGCAAGTACGATGTAACCCGTACGCCAGCCTTGCTGCTCGATGACCAGTGTAACGACAGGACTCAATAGCAGCGTGCAGAGAGAATTAACGCCCCACGCAAGGCCGATGGCAAGACCAGACGATTTACTGAACCATTGGTCAATGACATCGGACATGCAGACACCCGTTGTGAACGAAAAGCAGATGCCGATCACTGCGGCGGAGACGATGAACATCCAGACCTCGGTGTAGAACGCCATTGCGGCGCCGGCGGCAATAAGGACGAGTTCAACGCAAATATGCCATGGTTTGCCGATTACTTTTGGAATGAAACGACTCAAAAGCGGAAGCCCAAGCGCAAGGCCAAGAAGAATCGCGGTGAAATAGAAAGAGAAAGAAGTGTAGTCAAAGCCCAGGTCTTCACATACAGGAGCGATGAATGAGCCGGCAATGATGCTGTAGGTGCCGGTTGTTCCCGCAGACATTAAACCGAGCGCAATAACGACAATCCAAGCAAATGCGCCGCTCTCACGGGGGCGGTCCTTTTCGGCTGGTGCGATGAGAGTCATGGTTACTCCGTTTCTATCGGCAATGCAACCTATATGCCTACCGATAGGTATATAAAGATGGAGATTCTTCGTCAAGTGTTAAGCGGGGAGCGGGGACCCTTAACGTGCCGAACGGTAATTGGGCCCCCAATGTGACAAAGGGGCAGTCCCTTTGTCACATTATTCGGAGCGTAGGGCTTCCACAGGGTCTTTCTTGGATGCGCTGCGAGCCGGCAGCAGGCCGGCAACGACCGTCAGCAGCACCGAAATTACAATGAGCATCAGCGCGTCTTGAACGGGCAGGCTCATCAGGTTGGGCACCTGCTTGGCCGCAAGCGCCCAGGCATTAACCGGAAAGCTCACGGCCACCACGACGACAATGGCAAAGACGCCGGCAATGAGGCCTTCGATAAAGGTCTCGGCATTAAATACGTTGGCCACGTTGCGCTTTGACGCGCCGATCGCGCGCAGGATGCCAATCTCCTTTTTGCGCTCCAGCACGCTGATATAGGTGATAATGCCGATCATGATGGAGCTCACCACCAGACTGATACTCACGAATGCGATGAGCACCAAGCTGATAGTATTCACGATGTCGGTCACCGAGCCCATGATGATACCCATGTAGTCGGTGTACGAAATTACCCGCTCATCGTGGCCGGCGGCTTTGACCTGCTTGTTGTACGCATCGATGTGATCGAGCACGCGCTCCTTGGCCTCAAAGTCGCGCGGGAAAATCTTGACCGAAATGGGGTCCGCCTCGTCCGCATAGCCCAACGTGGTCAGATTGTTGTCGTAGGTGAGCTTCGATGCCTTGGCATAGCTCATCATGAGCGAACTCAGGTCCTCGGCGTCCATGTTGAAGTGGATGGCACGAGCAAAGGCGCCCGCATCCACGCGCATGGCGCTCGCCAGGTTGGCAAAACTCGAAGACATCTGCGTCGCCATCTGGTCCATAAGCCCTGCCGCGCTCGCCTTGAGCTGAGCTGATACCGTCGTGGCAATCTGCTCGCTGATCGTCTTTGTCACCTGGTCCATAGCCTGCTGCAAATACGGAGCCAGCTGCTTTTGCACATAGTCGCCCATCGCCCGCTGCAGGCGCTCGGCCAAGGCATCGCCGCCCAACGCCTTGAGCTGAGCCAGGCATTGCTGGGCTGCGGCATCATTCTCAAGATACGCCGAGAATGCGGCAGCAAGCTTTGACGCGTCCTTAAGATCTTCGGGCGACAGCGCCTTAAACTGATCAGACTGCAGAAAGCCCTCAAACAGCTGGTTGGCAAGCGTTCCTACCTGCTGCATCTGCTCGGGCGTGAGTTCCAGACCGTCAAAGATGCCCGAGAAATCTGGGGCCGGCGCTTTGGCCATGATGTCGCTGAAGTCAATGCCCTTCCCAACGCCCGAAAGGTCAAGGTCCAGCCCGGACAAGTCGATACCAGAAAGGTCTATACCGCCGGCCGCACCCGAGAGCGCCGACGAATCGAGAGAGAACGCACTCTTCAGCGCCGCTTCGTCCACACTGAACATGCTGCCCAGTTCCACGCTCTGTTTGGCCTCGCCTTGCAGTTCATCGAAAGACTTGCCCGTAAAGACATCCGTCTCGGGGTGGGCAAGCTGCTCCTGCACGATTTGCGAATCGGCAGCACGCTCCATAAGCTGGCGAGTCAGCGCATGCGTATAGGCAATGCCCGGGGACAATGCGCTCGCGTTTGCCGCCTCGTTGGGTCGCACCACGCCCACAATGCGCACGTCAATACCGTCGGCAACCTTGGCCGCCATAAAGTCGGCATCGCCAGACATGTCAGTCCACATGCCGGTCTCTTCGTTTTTGCGATAGGCATCGGACGGCGACAGCACCTTAAACGTCGTGGACAGCGCATCGTCGTAGCTAAAGTCGGTGCCGGCCTTGGGCGTCTCGACCTTGCCGTCGGCCGTCATGGCACTGTTAACCAGGTCGTTAAGCTCATCGATATCCAGCGCACCGATGCTATAGAGGGTGTAATCGCCCACCGTGCCGCGGCTCGAAAGCACCATCACGGCCTCGTTGGCAGACGTAGGCCAATGGCCGGCAACGACATCGTACTGGCTGTCGAGCAGGCTCTGGTCGTCAATCATCTCGTTAAAGACCGAGGTCCCCATGGAATCCATGCTCACCGTTGCCGCCGAACTTGCGCCGCCGCTCATGGCCTCGGTCATGGCGTTGGGCACCAGCCGGACAGGCTTCTCATCGCCCTTGCCGGCACGATAGACAACCGGCGATACACCGTAGCCGTACTGAATGGCGTTGACCTCTTTATCGATGCCGTCGCCACCGGCATCGAGCCATGCCTTAAAGCTCGTCATGTCGTTGGACTTAACGCTTGCGAACATGTCTTTTACGGCCGTGACCACAGGGATCTTATCGGTTCCCTTATCTTTGCCACCGGTGGCGTCGGATGAATCCTCGCCCTCGGACACCTCATCATCCGTAGCCCCATGCCCGCCCATCATGGACGACAGGTCATAATCTTGTTTGGAAATCGTCAGCGGGTAGCTCGAGAGCGTGTCCTCCTCGACCTTTTTGATGTAGTCGTTTACGCCGTTGGAGAGCGCCAGGATCGCCGCAATGCCGATAATGCCAATCGAACCTGCAAAGGCCGTCATGGCCGTGCGGCCCTTCTTGGTCATGAGGTTTCGGGCAGAAAGCCCAAGCGCCGTCACAAAGCTCATCGAGGTTTTGCGCGTGGGCTTGGCCTCGCGACGCGCGGCCTCGGCAGCATCAAAGGGATCTGAATCGTCGGTGACCTTGCCGTCCGCCAGGTTGACAATGCGCGTGGCGTACTTGTACGCCAGCTCGGGATTGTGCGTGACCATGATGACCAGACGGTCGCGCGCAACGTCCTTGAGCAAATCCATGACCTGGACGGACGTCGTTGAATCCAAGGCGCCGGTCGGCTCGTCAGCCAGCACAATCTCGGGGTCATTGATCAGGGCGCGGGCAATGGCCACGCGCTGCATCTGCCCGCCCGAAAGCTGGCTCGGGCGCTTGTCAACGTGCTCGCCCAGACCGACTGCCTCGAGCGCCTTGCGCGCACGTTGGCGGCGCTCGGCATGCCCCACGCCCGTGAGCGTAAGCGCCAACTCCACGTTTTCCAAAATGCTCTGATGCGGAATGAGGTTATAGCTCTGGAACACAAAGCCAATGCGATTATTGCGATAGGCATCCCAATCGCGGTCGTTGAAGTCCTTGGTCGAGATGCCGTCGATCAGCAGATCGCCCGAATCGAAATGATCGAGTCCACCGATGACGTTGAGCATCGTAGTTTTACCCGAACCCGAGGGACCCAGAATGGCTACGAACTCGTTATCGCGAAAAGACAGGCTTACGCTGTCGAGCGCTACCTGCGTAAACGACTGCGTAACGTACCTTTTGCAAATAACTCTGAGATCCAGCATGGACGGCAACCTCTCTCGCGCGGGCGCGCTCGCCCGCTCCCCCGCCGTTCACGTTCGGCGCGTTTGTCCTACTCTATCCTCATTTTTGGCCGATACCAGTGAGGAATGTAACGAACCGCGCCAAAAAACGAACGGGACAGCACGCCGCATGGCGCACCATCCCGCATATAACATCCCCGATGCGACAAAGAGGCTGTCACTTTGTCACATTCCAATGCGCGCTACTTTTCGAGCCCGCACGGCATAACGTTAGCGCTGCCGCGGCGAGCCTCAGTCACGGCTGCAAAGAAGCGATAGCCGCCCGAGAAGTTAAAGCACTCAAAGCCATGCTGCGCCAAAATGCGGCAAGCAATGTAGCTGCGAATGCCGCTCTGGCAAATCACGTAAACCGGCTTGGCCCGGTCGAGCTCGCCCAAGCGATTGCGCAGATCATCGACGGGAATGTTTACGAAACCATCGATATGCCCGCGCTCGTACTCCCCTTCCGTACGAACATCGAGCAGCTGCACGCTGCCATCGCGTGGCAAGTTGGGCTCATCCTCCCAATGCCACTGCGCCAGTATGCCGCGATTGAGGTTCTCGATCATAAAGCCCGCCATATTAACGGGATCCTTCGCCGATGAATACGGCGGCGCGTATACTAGGTCCAAATCCTTAAGCCTATCGCCGTGCATGCCTGCCTGGATGGCAGTCGCCAGAACGTCGATACGCTTGTCCACACCATCGATGCCCACGATTTGCGCACCCAGCAGGCGCAATCCCTGCTTCTCGAAGACAACCTTCATGGTCATGGGCGTTGCACCCGGATAATAACCCGCATGCGAACCGGGCGACAGGACCACGCTGTCGCAGTCAATTCCCGCCGCGTGTGCCGCCTTTTCGGATAGTCCCGTGCTTGCCGCCGTCAAGTCGAATACCTTGATAACCGATGAGCCCAACGATCCGAGGTAGCAGCTGTCCATGCCAGCTATGACATCGGCGACGACACGCCCCTGCTTGTTGGCGGGGCCGGCGAGCGAAATGACCGCGTCCTCGCCGGTCACCTGATGCGTGACCTGCACGGCATCGCCCACGGCATACACGTCGGCAGCAGAGGTCTCCATGCGGTCGTTGACCACAATAGCCCCCTTGATGCCCAGTTCGAGCCCCGCCTCTTGCGCCAGATGGCTCTCAGGTGCCACGCCAATGGCAAGCAGCACCATATCGGCTCCGATAGGGTCATCGCCCGCAACATGGGTGACAACGCGGCCATCAACTTCCTCAAAACCTGTCACATCGGCTTTGAGGCGCAGATCGATACCGTGCTCACGCACCTCGGTATGCAAAAGGGTCGCCATGTCGTAATCCAGGTTGTTCATAAGTTGGACGGGACGCTGCAGAAGGGTCACCTGGAGCCCCAGCTCGCACAGATTCTCCGCCGTCTCGACGCCAATGAAGCCGCCGCCGATCACGACGGCACTGCTCGGTCGCCGCTCTCGAACATAGCTGTGAATACGCAGCGTGTCCTCAACGGTGCGTAGGCTAAAGATTTTATCCGAGTCGATGCCCGGCAACGCAGGGCGAATCGGCTTTGCACCCGGCGACAGGATGAGCTTGTCATACGTCTCGACAAATTCCTCGCCCGTCAGCATATTGCGAACCTCGACCGTATGCGAATCGGGATGGATGGCAAACACCTCGTGACTCGTCTTGACCGCAATGCGAAAGCGATCCCAAAAGCCCTTGGGAGACTGCAGCGTCAATGCGCTCTCTTCTTCTATCACGCCGCCAATGTAGTACGGAAGCCCACAGTTGGCATACGATACAAAACCCGTGCGCTCAAAGATGACAATTTGGGCCTGTTCGTCGAGTCTGCGCAAACGTGCCGCCGCCGACGCGCCGCCCGCGACGCCTCCAACGATAACCACCTTCATAGCTAACGCACCACCTTTCCCGTGTAGCCGCTTATGCCGCCGATATTCTTGACACTGCCATACCCAGAACGCTTAAGAAAACTCACAGCTTGGTTGCTTCGCGCACCGCTCAGGCAATGCACGAAAAGCTGCGTGCCCTTTCGACGTATACCCATGATGCTACCCCGAAGCAGAAAAAAGAGTCGCTGTTTCCAGCGACTCCCCTTCAGTTGTCTGTCCCACGGACTTACTGTTCGCTCTTCGCGAGTGCCTGATCGATCAGTTTGTTGAGCGCCTCGCGCTGCTCGGCGGAGTTGATACCGCCCATGATCGGCTCTCCCACGATGTTGCCGTTCTGGTCGATCACGTAGGTGGTCGGGAACGAGTACAGGTTGGAGGTGAACTTTCCGGCCTCGCTGTCCGACTTAAACCAGATGTTCTTATACGTCACGCCCTTCTTGGAAAGCACGTCCTTAGCATCGGCCACCTCGTCTTTGTTGCCATCGAGCGTAAAGGAATTAACGCCCACGACCTGGCCGCCCTTCTCGGCAAGCTCCTTGTTGAGCTTCTCCAGATCGCCCAGCTCTCCCACGCACGGCTTGCAGGTGGTAAACCAGAAGTTCATGACGGTGACCTTGTTCTTGGAGAACAGCTCGTCGCTGTTTACATCGTTGCCGTCCAAGTCCTTGCCCTTAAAGCTGGGGAACTTCGTCTCCCCGCTCTCGCCGTTGGCCATGCCTGCGGTCGAGGCATCAACACTCTCCCCCTCGCCGGGCGTGCTGCCGCATCCGGGGAACTCCTTCTCCAGCGCCATGAGCTTGTCCTCGATCTCCTTGACCTGCTGTGCGCCGGCCTTAAGCGTCTTGAGCTCGTCAGCCGCAAACTGATCCTTGGCGCCCTCGATGGTATCGAGCAAGAAGTCACCGTAGTTCTTGCCGTCCTCAATCATGGGAGTGTCTTTGTTGGCCGCAAGGAACACCTTTTCCCATAGGGCGTTATCGCTCGCAAAGATCTCGTTTTCCTTTTGCAGCAGCTGCTGGTACAGCTCGGCCGCCTCCTCGGCACTCGACGGCTTTTGCGCTATGAGCTCGGCAATCTGCGCATCGCCGCTCGTGGCATCCTTCGCGTCGCCCTTGGGGGCAGAGCACGCCGCGAGAGTCAGCGCCAGCACGGGCAGCATCAACAGAGCCGCAATTTTTGACAGTTTCATGGTTCCTCCGTTTATATCGAAACTTATATAGGTACCTATTTGTTTTCGCAGGCTTGCGTGGACTGCGCGGGTTTGTCGCCCGTCACACCCAGCCCGTAGCGAAAGCTAATAGCATCGACGGGGCACGCGCCCACGCATTTGCCGCAACGAATGCACTCGGCATGGTCGGGCGTACGCGTAACGTCCACGTCCATCTGGCACACCTTGGCGCACTTGCCGCACGAGACGCATTTACAATGATCGACCTGAATCCCCAGCAACGACACCTTGTTCATGAGTGCATAAAATGCGCCGAGGGGGCAAATCCATTTGCAGAAGGGGCGGTAGAACAGCACGCTCAGCACCGCAACCGCAATGAAGATCGCGAGCTTCCAGGAAAAGAGCTTTCCCAGCGCGGAGCGGATTCCCGTATTCATGATGGACAGCGGAATCGCGCCCTCGAGCACGCCCTGCGGGCAGATGTACTTGCAAAAGAACGGGTCGCCCATACCCACATCGTTGACCACCAAGACGGGCAGCAGCACCACGGCAAACAGCAGCACGGCATACTTGATGTACGTGAGCGGCTTGAGCTTTTTCGTGGAGAGCTTTTTGCTGGGAATCTTATGCAAAAGCTCTTGCAGCCATCCAAACGGGCACAAAAAGCCGCATACAAAACGTCCCAGCAGCACGCCGATTAGAATGAGCGTTCCGGTGACGTAATACGAAAAGCTAAACTTAGACGAGCCCACCACCGACTGAAACGACCCGATGGGACACGCACCCGAGGCCGCCGGACACGAGTAGCAGTTGAGCCCCGGCACGCAGACGGCTTTGCCCGCCCCCTGGTAGATGCCCCCCTTGACAAAGTTAGGCAGGTGAATATTGGTCGCAAGCGTCGCCGCCGCCTGAATCAATCCGCGGAATCTCGCCAAAAGATGCGATGCAGTGTTTTTTCTTTTATCCAATTCCGATACACTCCAAGCACAGCCTGATTGCCTTGGCCAGCACGGCATCTGCCTCGCCGCGCATAATTCCAAAGCCAACCATGGCTACCCCAACGATCAGCAAAGCCACCTGCGCCACAGGCTTAATCGCTTTGAACAATCTGACCACTCCTTTCGTTTCGCGACCCATTGGACCATACCGACTATAAAATCCGTGTTAAGCGTGAATGACTATGCAAGGAGAACGTTATGCGCATCTTGGTCGTCGAGGACGAGCGGGCGCTGTGCGATGCGATCGCACGCAGCCTGCGCAACTTGGCCTATAGCGTCGACTGCTGCTACGACGGGCAGCAGGCCCTCGATCTACTCGATGTCGAGACCTTTGATCTTGTCGTGCTCGACCTCAATCTCCCCCATGTCGACGGCATGACCGTGCTCAGGCAACTCAGGACAACTGATTGTGAGACCAAGGTGCTCGTGCTCTCGGCACGCGGCGAGGTCACCGACAAGGTAGCAGGGCTCGATGCGGGCGCCAACGACTACCTCACCAAGCCGTTCCATCTTGACGAGCTGGCAGCACGTATCCGTAGCCTCACGCTCAGACGCTTTACGCAAAGCGACGTTGTCCTGACCTGCGGATCGCTGAACTTTGACACCAAGGCGCGCGTCGCCTCCGTGGGCGGCGAGACCCTATGCCTCACGCGCAAGGAGACCGGCATCTTGGAATACCTGATGCTTAATCAGGGGCGGCCGGTGAGCCAGGAAGAGCTTATCGAGCATGTATGGGACAGCAGCGTCAACAGCTTTAGCAACGCGACCCGCGTGCACATCTCGTCGCTGCGCAAAAAGCTGCGCGGTGCGTTGGGGCACGACCCCATCCGCAACCGAATCGGCGAAGGCTACGTTATGGAGGACGGCAAATGAAGCGGCTGTCTCTGCAGTGGCGCATCACGTTGATGACGGCCCTGCTGGTATGCTCGACCTGCGTACTTATGAATTGTCTGGTTGGCTACTCCGGCATGCGCTACATGGACTCGATTGGTGCAGAAGCGTCGGCGCACAGCAAGGTGGAGGCGGCCTCGCCCAGCTCATTTGACCCGACAAACAAAGAGCTCGACGACGCGCTGACCATCGTCGTGAACGACGCCCAAGAATCGTTTGGCGCGACGAGCTGGTATATAACTGCGGCGGTAACGCTGCTCGGCGGCGTGCTGGCCTACTTTGTAAGCGGACATGCGCTGCGGCCGTTGCGCTTCTTTGCGACGCAAGTCGAGAGCGTGCGGCCCGACAACCTCGCCGACACAAAAATCAGCGAGGACGTGCCCTCTGAACTCAGGCGCTGCAGCGCGTCGTTTAACGACATGATTGCCCGCCTTGACGAGGGATTTTCCGCACAAAGACAGTTTACGGGCAATGCGGCGCACGAGCTGCGCACGCCACTTGCGCTCATGCAGGCCCAGGTTGAGCTTTTTTGCGCCGAGCACCCCGACGCCGACGCCGATACAGCGAGCCTGCTCGGGCTGCTGCAGGAGCAGACCGAGCGGATGACGCACATGACAAAGACCCTGCTCGAGATGAGCGAGCTGCGCAGTGTCCCTTGCAACGATGCGATTGACCTGGCGCCGATGATCGAAGAAGTACTCACGGACCTGGCGCCCCTTGCCGCGCAAAAAGACATCACGCTTACAAGTGAGGGCGACGCGCAAACGATCGGCAGCGATACGCTAATCTATCGGCTGCTGTTCAACTTGACCGAAAACGCCATACGTTACAGCGCGCCCAACTCGACCGTGCAAATCAACGCCTGCGCCGAAGGCGACCGCGTGCTGCTACGCGTGCGCGACCAGGGGCCGGGCATTCCCGAGCAATACCAGACGAGCATCTTTCAGCCCTTCTTTCGCGTCGACAAATCGCGCAGCAGGGCATACGGCGGCGTGGGGCTGGGGCTTGCGCTGGTCTGGGAGATCGCCGCGCTCCACGGCGGCTCCATCGAGGTCGAAGAGAGCTCGGAGCGCGGAACGACCATGCTCGTGACTCTTCCCACTCGCGCACTCGGCTCATTAAAATAACGAACGGGATGGCACTCCGCGTGGCGTACCATCCCGCACATAATATCGAGGATGTGACAAAGGGACTGTCCCTTTGTCACATCTGCTAGTTCTCGTCGCCTACCAGCTGAGTTAGCTTACTCCCACTCGACCGTGCCAACGGGCTTCGGCGTGAGGTCGTAGCACACGCGGCAGATGCCGGGAACCTCGGCGGTGACGCGGGCGGTAATGCGCTTGAGCAACGCCCAGTTGAGCTCAGGCACCTCGGCGGTCATGACATCGACGGTGTTGATGCAGCGGATGATACAGGGCCAATCGTAGGCGCGCTTGCCCTCGCGCACGCCGGTTGCGCGGAAGTCGGGCACGACGGCAAAATACTGCCAGATGGTCAGACCGGCCTTGTCGATCTCCTCGCGCACGATGGCGTCGGCTTCGCGCAGCGCCTCAAGACGGTCGCGGGTGATGGCACCAAGGCAGCGGACGCCCAGGCCGGGACCGGGGAACGGCTGGCGCTCAACCATATTCTCGGGCAGGCCGAGCTCGCGACCCACGACGCGGACCTCGTCCTTGTACAGCAGTTTGACGGGCTCGCAGAGCTCAAACTGCAGATCCTCGGGCAGACCGCCCACGTTGTGGTGAGCCTTCACGCCGTCTTGGGACTCCAGGATGTCGGGATAGATGGTGCCCTGGGCGAGGAAGCTGACCTCATCGCCAACCTTGCGGGCCTCCTCCTCGAACACGCGAATGAACTCGGCGCCGATAATCTTACGCTTGGCCTCGGGCTCCTCGACGTCCACGAGCTTGTCCAGGAAGCGATCTGTGGCGTCAACGTAAACCAGGTTGGCATCCATCTGATTCTTGAAGACGTCGACGACCTGCTCGCTCTCGCCCTTGCGCATCAGGCCGTGGTTAACATGCACGCAAATGAGCTGCTTGCCGATGGCCTTGATGAGCAGGGCCGCGACAACCGAACTGTCGACACCACCGGAAAGAGCCAGCAGGATCTTTTTGTCGCCGATCTGCTCGCGGATTGCAGCGACCTGCTCTTCGATGAACGCCTGGGCAAGTTCGGGAGTGGTGATACGTACCATGTCGTCGGGACGCTTGTTGGGATCCATGCAGAGCTCCTTCTCGGTTCGATGGAAATGCGCCGCGCGTATGCAGACGCACCGTCATATGACCTCATTATATGCAGAACGAGATACGTTTCCCATCGCTGCGACAGAGCTTTTTGCAGGGGCGGCAGTTTTTCTATATCCCAAGGTCAGCTAGACTTCGGTAGCCACCTTGGGAGCATCGCCAATAGACTCTTCCTTTATACGTTCGGCACAATCGTAGGCGATACCCACAAATTCCAGTCCCGAGCAACAAGAGTACAATTGCAGCTATTGTTGTCAGCTGTTGGGAGATGGAAGATGGACTGCGATGGCTACCCATGCGTTCCCATGCCGTTGATGTGCACTGCCTTTGTGCCGGGGCAGATTGACGCTGCGGTTGCAGGCATTTCCGACCCCGATTCACGCGCCATCGCCACGGCAGAAGCGCTGTACTTTCGCGGACAGGCCGCACTCGCCGCCAAGACGGCGCACCCCTATCTTGACGTCACCGATCCCGCGCTGCGCTATTCCGCATGCTTTATCTGCGGATACGCCAGTCTGTCGCTCAACCGTATCGCCGACGCCCGCCGGTGCCTTGCGGGCATCCTCGATACGCCGGCCGACGAGGAATCGCCCGCCGTCCACGCCACGCATATCCTGTTCGCCTCGGCCGCAAGCGTCCTGCTGCACTTGCCTTCCCCGTATTCTGCCGAAGAGTTTTATCCACTTGCGGCGCACCTACCCGAAGGCCTGCGACTGTTCGCCAGCTACGTGATGGCGCACGCCTTGTATCTGCGCGGCGAATACGGCCGCAGCCTGGGCATGGCGGAAAACGCCCTAATTATGAAACAGGGAAGCTATCCCATCTCGGAACTGTTCCTGCACCTGGCAGCTTCCATGGCATGCATGAGCCTCAAGGACATCGACGCCGCAAAAGCGCATTTTGGAGCCGCTTGGGACATTGCGCGCCCCGACGGCCTTATCGAGCTCATCGGCGAGCACCACGGCCTTTTGCAGGGGCTTATCGAGGCGTGCCTAAAAACGCAATACCCTGACGACTTCGCGCACATCATCGAGATCACGTACCGCTTCAGCTACGGCTGGCGGCGCATCCACAACCCCGATTCGGGCGAGGACGTTGCTGACGATTTAACGACCACGGAATTCACCATGGCCATGCTCGCCTGTCGTGGGTGGACCAACGCCGAAATCGCACGCCATATGGGAGTATCGCCGGGCACCGTCAAAAACCGCCTATCCGGCGTATACGCAAAGCTTGGCATCGGCACACGCGCCGAGCTGGTCGCGCATATGTTGCGTTAGCGACCGGGCTGCCAAGCGCATCGAACGCGTTCCGGAACCCGACGCTTCGCTCGATCAATTTGGACATTTTGACCCTTGAACGGCACTACCGCCACGGGGCGCCTTCTCGCACAATTGGATTATTTCCACCGATATTTGCGGGATGGGAGCCCAAGATGCTTGATCGCCGTTCGTTACTTGTTGCCGGAGCGTCCTCGCTAGCGAGCATCATGTTGCCTCGCGTGCCGGGAAGCGAAAATGCCTTCCTGCTGCCGTTCGCGCCCACCGAAGCCTATGCCGACGAAAAAGATCCCTTCAGGGTGCTCGTTCTCTCGCGCACCATGTTTGGTGTGGTCGTGGTCGACGTCGCCAACAAGAATATGCCCATCAAGGGAGCGCAGGTCACGCTCACGTCGCGCTACGTCGCAGGCAAGCAGCTCGCCGCCACGACCGATGAAGAAGGCACGGCCATCTTTGAGGTCGCCCCTCTTTCGGAAGACTACGTGGACGAGGCAACGCTTCTCGACGCGTACGACTTTAACGGCGGCATCTCCATTAGCATGGCGGGCTACCGCGATGTCGAGATTCCCCTTGCGCGTATCCAGGGCGGCACCGCCATAACCGCACCCACACGTCCGCTGTCCGACGGCGAGCCGTACTTCCGCCAGCTCACATTCGACGAATGGGACATCCAGTACGCTGATGCCACGTTCATGGCATTGCCGAAGGACGACGCGGCAAACGACCAACCCGACACGCATGCCTTTATTGTACAGGCACATCTGCCACAGGGTGGACAGGCAACGCTGCACATCAACAAGGTAATGCCCGCCACGGGTAGCTCGCCCGAAACCGTCACGCAGATCGGCCAGATCAAGGCCAGCGCATCAGGCGCGGATAATCTGGCGACGTTCACACTCGAAGACAAGTTTCTCGACGCGGCATCGGGCCTTCTGGAGGAAGGGTGCAAGCTGCGCTTTGTCCTCGACTATCAGGGCAAAACCTACACGCTCTCATCCCCCATGGCCGTTGTCACCGCGCCGGCCGCAAAGGCGGAATCGGGCTCGACCACTATCGTCCCCACTACCATGGACCAAGAGGTCACTCCGTTTGATTTCCCCGCGGCGTTTCCCGGCATCGGCGGCAATAAGTTCACGTGCTGGATACCCACATTTCCGATCCTCTTCGATTTCTCGTTTGCTGGATACGTGCTGTTTGGCGGAGGATACAAACCAGCCAGCTATATGAACGATTCGGGCAATCCGGATCCGGAGTACTGGAAGAAGTCACCGCGCGAGTCGGGCGCCAAGCAGGCAAACCGCTACCTCGACGAAATGGAGGGGAAGTGGAATCAGTACAAAAGTATGAGTGCCGGTTCGGGCACCGATCCAAGAAACACCAAGCTCCTTCGCCACCATTGCACGCCGCTGTTCACGATGGATATCGCCACACAGCTGTACGGCTCGCTCGCCTACGATTGGGTGGGCAAAACCTGGGGTGACAACAACGACCCCGCATACGGCAATATTAAGGCCCTCTTCCAGGTAAGAACCGACCTCAATTGGACCGAGCAGTTTACCCTAGGACCGGTGCCGTTTTTCCTAAACGTCAACCCCTGGGTGCTGGCAAAACTGGCGCTCGCCGTGGGCGCCCACACGCACGGCAGCGGCGCGGCGTTTTTCAAGAACATTTCGCTCGACTATTCCAACACGTCGGGCTCGTTCACCATCCAGATCGGACTTGCCGTCACCTTTGGAGCCGGCATTGCAGGCGTCGCTTCGTCCGCTGTGCGTGGCGCCGCATCCCTCACACTGTTCATTGGGTACGAGAAGGCAGATGGACACCAGCTTCCGCGGCTGCGCGTAGGTGCAGACGTCGATGTCGATGTGATACTCCAGTTCGTAATGTTCAAGTGGACCACCAAGGCTTGGTCGGGGTCGTGGCCCACACTCATCGATTCGTGGAATTTGTCGGTGAACAATGGCGACCAGTATGTGCTCCAACGCTCTGAGCTGGCATTGGGTGGAGATACGCCTTACACGCTGGATGCCTGCTTCGGCACGCCCGGCAACACCGAGGCAGGTGGTGTGCCGCAGTTTATCGCATCGGCCACCATCGTCACCAACGCCGAGCTGCTCGCACGCGCCGAGGTTAAGGCCACTGCCGTAAACGCCGCGCCTGTCGTGCGCGATTGGGATCAAGCGGTCACGCGCATTGAGCTCGAGGCGGATTCAGAAAGCGACGACACGGGACAGATCGAGCATTTCGTCCATGCACTGGTAGAGAACGACGAAAATGCCGCACCGATGTATGAGTACACCTACATCGGTCAGTCAACGAACGCCGTTGCGGACCCGAACGCCAATTCTGCCGGCGTGTCGGAGGACGAGCGTGGCGGCGTCAAACCCTCGAGCGACAACGTGCTGTTTTCCGGCGTGCTCAGCGAAGCCCACATGAAGCTAACGATGATTGCCGGCGTAGAATGCCTGTTCCGTATCGCCTCGGTGCGCTACGGCGACAATGGCCGCTCGCGCCTGGTGGTGCACACAAAGGCAAACGGCACGTGGTCCGCTCCCACGCCCGTGGACTTTCCCCTTGGGTTTGGCGAGGGCGACGTGGAGCGCGACGGCATATTCGATTACGACTTCGACGTGGTGGAATATACGGACGGAAGAGGAAACCAGGACGCCTACGTGCTGCTGGTCTCGGGCGAGCGCCCCGCCGGCGACAACACCCTTTTCGATACGGCAAGCACAGCCGGCATACTGTCCGTTGTGCGCCTGCGCATAAGTAATGACGAGATCCGCGTGGTGTCGCATACGTCATGGCGCAGCATCTCGCGCGGCCGCCTGCAAGAGGATGGCTACCATTGCCTGCAGTGCCCGCGCATCACGGCAGGCAAGACGCTGGTCGACGGGCGCCTGTCGGGTGCCTACCTCCACCGCCGCGGAACCACCGCAGAGAAGGCGCTCGGCAGCGAGGCCGAGGTTGCGCTGGAATGCTTTACCCTGTGGTCGGATGATTTGGGCGACAGCCTGACGTTCCGCCAAGTTCTTCGCTTTCCGCAGGCACCGTCGAGTATCGAGCTGAGCGAGCCCGAGAATATCAACGGCAAAATGGTGGTGCCCGTTGCGTACGAGACCGCAGACGGTTGCGGCTGCGCATCGTACGCCGTGATCGGCCAGTCCATTGCGGGCTGGGGCGTTATGCCACCAGACGCCACGGTGCCCCATGCGGTGCCGTGGCCACAACATTCGGGCTTTTTGGCCACCGTCAACGAGCAGCTGCAGCATATTACTTGGACGCGAGGCGCATCGGCATTTGCAACGCAGCCCGTGGGTGCCGCAGGCTGTGGCCCGGCATCGTTTAGCGTAAGCAACAACGGCAGGTGCGCGCTCTATGTAGAGAACACCGATGGCAAGGTGGGGCAAACCTACGACGAAGAAGGCAACCCGGTAGCAGTAATGGGCAAGCACTTCCGCATCTTCGCCAGCACCTTGGCAGGCGATCTGTTCACGGAGCCGTTCGTGATGTGCGAGCTGGACCATCCCGTCGATCAGATAACGACATTTTTGACGTCGGGAGGCATGCTCTCCGCGCTCGCCACGCACATTGTGAGCGCGGAGAAGAGCGAGGCAGAGCTGCACGGCATCGAAGTGCCCTTGGTGGCGTGTGCCACTCCGACGGGCGCGGTCGCTACCTCGGGCGCGGTGGTACCCGGAGCAGCAGGCGAATCCTTCATGGTCACGGTGCGAAACGACGGCAACACCTTGCTGACCGCCGGCACGATCGATCTGTACCGAGAGGGCTCCAGTCAGCCGTTCTCCAGCGCATCCATCGGATTCGGAGTGAACGCACGCATGGCTTCGATCTACGATCCAGAGCTTGCCGAGGACGCTTCGGCCAACGACATGGCACACGTGAAGTACGCACTCGAGACGCTGGGCACACGTTTTGCAACGCACCCGCTGGTAGCCGACAACGGCAACGCCGTGCTGGCACCGGGTTGCACGGCACAGTTCTGCATGAGCTTCGCCATCCCCGAGAGTTGGAGCGACGAAGTGGGCAAACGCGTAACGCTGTATGAGAAGGCGCGTAATCTGGTGGCGCTCGATCCCGTAACGCTCGAGGAAATTCGACCGGGCGCAAACTCGGCGCTGGGTGCCGTACTGCACGAGCTTCATGTGCCCGACGCGGCATGCGAACGCTCGGAAGTTCAGGTCGGTGTATGCGACAGCGCGGATACGACAGGACTTCACGACGCCCCGATGACGGTCGACGGCGATGGTGGCTCGAGTGGCGGCGGTACTGACGAGGACGGCAGCTCCGGCGGAAGCAGCTCCGGCAGTGGCAAGGACCACGACAATAACAAGCGCTCCGGAAAAGCGGGCGCACTTGCGGGCACGGGCGATGTCAACGCTCCCCTTACGGCAGCCGCTGCAGCACTCGCCGCGGCAGGCGCCGGCCTCGTCGCCTACAGCGCCCGCCGCACGGCGCTCGAAACCGACACCGCCAATGAGGTCAATTCGGATAGGCCTCGCTAGCTCCTACTTACTTTTGTGAGAGGCGCCGACTCGGCTAATCGAACATCAAAATGGGCTGGTTCTGGATACCCAGAGCCGGCCCATTGCGCATTAGATGTCGTCTGAGGAGTCGAGTTCTGCCTCGAGCTTGGCACGGCGTCTTTTCGCCGTGAAAAACGTTGCACACAGGACAGCAAACGTGGCCGCGAAAATCGTCGCACCGCAGAACACGCCCGTGGCCAGGTTCGCCAACCAAAAGACGCTTTCGAGCAGTACGATCTGCGCCTCAGCGACACAGCGCATTGCGGCAATAACAAGCGCGAACGCGGCGCTTATGGAAACCATGTTCGCCATCGCCATGTGGACATAACAATTTCGATTCGCTATTCAAACTTACTCGGACAGAACCGACTCGGTTTTGTCCGAGTAAACTCGAGCATAAACTTGTTCATGCGATACAATTAACTCGGACAAAACCGAGTCGGAAGGAACCGAGTAAGTGGAATTCATTGGCAGGGAGCTTGAACTCGCCCGTATTAAGAAAACACTCAATGCGCCCGAGCAGCGCAATGTTCTCATTTACGGAAGGCGTCGCGTCGGCAAAAGTGAGCTCATCAAGCAGGCGCTAACCGATTTATCGGACGTCGCAACGATCTATTACGAGTGCCGCCAAACCTCCGAGGCAGACAACCTCGAGAGTCTGTCCGCCCTTGCTGCTGAAGCGCTAAGCTTTCCTCCGCTCGCCTTCACGGGCATCCGCGAGCTCATCGAATTTCTGTTTGCCCAAGCCAAAGACAAGAACATTACCCTCGTTCTCGACGAATACCCCTACTTGAGAGATGCGGTTAAAGGCTTAGACAGCATTCTCCAGACCTCAATCGACGCTCACAGGGAAGACTCACGTTTAAACATTGTCCTGTGCGGCTCCTATGTTGAGATTATGAAATCTCTCATCGAGCATGAAAGCCCCCTCTACGGGCGAATTGATCTCGCGCTTGAGCTTAAGCCCATGGATTACTTTGACGCTGCAAAGTTCTATCCCGCGTTCTCACCCGAGGACAAGGTGCGGCTCTATAGCGTTTTTGGCGGCATCCCCTTTTACAATCGCCTCATCGATCAGTCCCAAAGCGTACGCGACAATATCATCGAGCTCGTCACAGAACCTGGCGCCCGCTTAGAAAGCGAAGTACCGTCCTATCTCAACGCCGAGATCTCGAAGATGACCAACGCCAACGAAGTTTTCGGGGCTCTCGCACAAGGTTACTCCCGTTGGGGGGACGTGCTGGCACAGTCGCACGTCTCGAGCGGTCCGGCCATGGCAGACGTACTCGACAAGCTCATGTCACTCGAAATCGTCCAAAAGCGTGCACCCATCAACGACCCTACGAATAAGCGCAAGTCTGGCTACTTTGTGGTGGACCCACTTTCGCTCTTTTACTATCGCTACGTCTTCCGCAATGCTTCTGCGCGTCAGCTGCTCGACCCGGAAGTCTTCTATGATCGTCACGTCTCCCAAGACTTCGAGGAAAACTACACTCCACATATGTTCGAGGAGATCTGCCGTCAATACCTCGTACGGCAAAACAGGACTGGCAAGATCGAACCGGCTTTCGATGCCATAGGCAAGTACTGGTACGACGATCCCGCAAACAAAACGAGCGGCGAATTCGATGTGGTAACGCAAGACCCCGAGGGCTACGCATTCTACGAAGCAAAGTTCCGCAAATCCCCCGTCACGCAAAAAATGGTCGACGAGGAAATCACCCAAGTCGAGGCAACGGGGCTCAAGTGCCATCGCTACGGATTCTTCTCCCGTTCGGGCTTCGAAGCTGACGAAAGCGATCGAACCGTCTTCATCGACCTGCCGCAGATGTTTGAATAGGACAGACCCCACCCGCATCCCAAGCATCCATTATCTAATCGAACTATTGTTCGATGGAATTCGTGTTGGTTGGAATCGCCCAAGGCCTGGGCTATGCTACCTTGACTATCTATATGACTAAAACGCAGCAAAGGAGCACCGAGAGAGCGAGTATGGCAAAAAACACCGCAAACTATGGTAACGACAGTATCCGCCAGCTCAAGGACGAGGAGCGCGTACGCCTGCGCCCCGCCGTCATCTTTGGCTCGGACGGACTCGACGGCTGCGCGCATGCCGCCTTCGAGATCCTGTCCAACGCCGTTGACGAGGCGCGCCAGGGCTACGGCAAGCTCATCACCCTCACCGCCTTTCGCGATGGCTCTATTCAGGTAGAGGACAATGGCCGTGGCTGCCCGCTCGACTGGAACCCTTCCGAGAAGCGCTTTAACTGGGAGCTCGTCTTCTGCGAGCTCTACGCTGGCGGCAAGTACAACAACAACCAGGGCGGCGACTACGACTTCTCGCTCGGCACCAACGGCCTGGGCTCGTGCGCGACCCAGTACGCTTCCGAGTACATGAACGTCACCGTCTGGCGCGACGGCAACAAGTACTCCCTGCACTTTAAGAAAGGCAAGGTCGTCGGCGCCAAGAAGAAGGCACTCGAGATTGAGCCCAGTGACGAGAACCGCACCGGCACCACCATCAAGTGGCGCCCCGATCTTGAGGTCTTTACCTCGATTAGCATTCCCCACGACTGGTATCGCGAGACCATGCGCCGTCAGGCCGTGGTCAACGCCAACGTGACCTTCCGCCTGCGCATCGAGGGCGACGATGGCGAGTTTTCCGAAGAGGATTTTTGCTATCCCAAGGGCATCGAGGACTACGTGCTCGAGAAGGTCGGTACCGACTACCTTACCGAGCCCTTCTTTATCGAGGCCGACCGTCGCGGTCGCGATCGCGAGGACCTGCCCGATTACAACGTAAAAATCACTGCTTGCATGTGCTTCTCGCGCACTTTCATGATGCAGGAGTACTACCACAATTCCTCCTGGCTCGAGAACGGCGGTTCGCCCGAGAAGGCGGCCCGCAGTGCTCTGACCAGCGCCATCGACGCCTACATCAAGCAACAGGGCAAGTACAACAAAAACGAGAGCGGCATCAAATGGCAGGACGTCCAGGACTGCCTGGTACTGGTGACCAACTGCTTCTCCACCCAGACGTCCTACGAAAACCAGACTAAGAAGGCCATCAATAACCGCTTTATCCAGCAGGCGATGACGGCATTCTTTAAGGAGCGCCTCTCGACCTATCTGATCGAGAACAAAGACGCCGCCAACAAGATCATGGAGCAGGTGCTCATCAACAAGCGCTCGCGCGAGAACGCCGAGAAGACGCGCCAGAGCATCAAGACCAATCTGCAGCAGAAGACCGACATGGCCAACCGCGTGCAGAAGTTCATCGACTGCCGCTCCAAGGACAAGAGCCGTCGCGAGATCTACATCGTAGAGGGCGACTCGGCAGCAGGCGCCATCCGCACCTCGCGCGATGCCGAGTTCCAGGGTGTTATGCCCGTCCGAGGCAAGATCCTCAACTGTCTGAAAGAGGACTACCCGCGCATCTTTAAGTCCGACATCATCATGGACCTCATGCGCGTGCTGGGCTGCGGTGTGGAGATCAAGGACAAGCGCATCAAGAACCTTGGCGCCTTTGACCTGGACAACCTCAACTGGAACAAGGTCATCATCTGTACGGACGCCGACGTCGACGGTTATCACATCCGCACGCTTGTGCTCACCATGCTCTATCGCCTGGTGCCCACGCTTATCGACGAGGGCTACGTGTATATCGCCGAGTCGCCGCTCTACGAGATCAACTGCAAAGAGAAGACCTACTTTGCCTACACCGAGCTCGAGAAGAACGGCATCCTCAAGGAGATTGGCGACCAGAAGTGCTCGATCAACCGCTCCAAGGGTCTTGGTGAGAACGATCCGGACATGATGTGGCTCACCACCATGAACCCCGAGACGCGCCGCCTGATCAAGGTAGAACCCGAGGACGTCACCAAGATGGAGACCATGTTCAACCTGTTGCTGGGCAACGACGAGACGGGCCGCAAGCGTCACATCTCCGAGCACGGCAAGGAATACCTGGACCAGCTGGACCTGCAGTAGCAGCAAATCGATAACGACGGCCCATAAGAAGTTCAAGAGGAAATCGTGGCAAAGAAGAAGACGAAGAACCAGCCCAAGAAAAAGCAGGTCAACGCCGAGAACGTCATCGGCCTGCACTCCGAGGTCACCGACCAGCCGATTACGCAGACGCTCGAGGTCAACTACATGCCCTACGCTATGAGCGTCAACGTCTCGCGTGCATTCCCCGAGATCGACGGCTTTAAGCCCTCGCACCGCAAGCTGCTCTACACTATGTACAAGATGGGCCTGCTCAAGGGCGAGCGCCAAAAGAGCGCCAACATCGTGGGCCAGACCATGAAGCTCAACCCACACGGCGACGCCGCCATCTACGAGACGATGGTGCGCCTGGCCACGGGCAACGAGGCGCTGCTTGCTCCTTTCGTGGAGTCGAAGGGCAACTTTGGCAAGTACTATTCGGGCGACCTGAGCTACGCCGCCTCGCGTTATACCGAGGCCAAGCTCTCCCCCATCAGCGCCGAGATCTTCAAAGACATCGACAAGGACCCGGTCGACTTCGTTGACAGCTACGACGGTGCCATGAAGGAGCCGCGTCTGCTGCCCACCACGTTCCCCAACATCCTCGTCTCGGCCAACAAGGGCATCGGCGTCGCTATGGCGTCCGATATCTGCGGCTTCAACCTCAACGAGGTCTGCACCGCCACGATGCACTACCTGAAGGACCCCGACTGCGACCTGCTCGAGTACATGCCCATGCCCGATTTCTCGACCGGCGGCGAGATTATCTACCGCCGCGAGGAGATGGAGAAGATCATCGAGACCGGTCTTGGCAGCTTCCAGATTCGCTCCCGCTGGCGCTGGATTCCCGAAGAGCGCATCATCGAGGTGTACGAGATCCCCTACACCACCAAGACCGATGTCATCATCGAACGCATCGTCAAGCTCTCCAAGGAGGGCAAGGTCAAGGAGATCGCCGACATCCGCGACGAGACCGACCTTTCGGGTCTGCGCATCGCCATCGACCTTAAGCGCGGCGTCGACCCCGACAAGCTCATGGCCAAGCTCTATCGCTCGACCACGCTGCAGGATTCGTTCTCGTGCAACTTCAACGTGCTCGTCGACGGCTATCCCCGTGTTATGGGCGTGCGCCAGATTCTGCACGAGTGGGCCAAGTGGCGTATTGCGTCCACGCGTCGCCGCATTAACTTTGACCTGGGCAAAAAGTCCGAGCGCCTGCACCTGCTGCACGGCCTTGAGGCAATTCTGCTCGACATCGACAAGGCCATCGCCATCATCCGCGGCACTAAGCTCGAGGCAGAGGTTGTACCCAACCTTATGAAGGGTTTCGACATCGACGAGACCCAGGCCGAGTTTGTCGCCGAGCTTAAGCTCCGCAACATCAACGAGGAGTACATCCTCAACCGCACCAAGGACATCGCCAAGCTCGAGGGCGAGATTGCCGAGCTTGAGGAGATCCTCTCCAGCGAGGAGAACATCAAGAAGGTCATCAGCGACGAGCTAGCAGCGGTCAACAAGAAGTACGTGATGCCGCGCCGCACGGGCAGGATCGAGCCCCATGAGGTTATCGAGGTAAGCTTGGAGCCCGAGGTCGAGGAGTACCCGGTCACCATCATGCTCTCGCGCGATGGCTACCTAAAGAAGATGACGGACCGCGTGCTCAAGAAGGCGACCACGCTCAAGTACAAGGACGGCGACAAACCCTTTATCGAGTTCCCGTCCTCCAACACCCACGAGCTGCTGGTCTTTACCAACAAGAGCCAGGTGTACAAGTGCAAGGTCGCGGCGTTTGAGGACACCAAGTCGGCCCAGCTGGGCTCGTACCTTCCGACCGATCTTGAAATGGAACCCGACGAGAGCGTCATCTGGGTCATCGACCCCGAGGACTACAAGGCCGACGTGCTGTTCGTCTTTGAGAACGGCCGCGTGGTGCGTGTCGCGCTTTCTGGATACGCTACCAAGACCAACCGCAAGCGCCTTAAGAACGCCATCTACGGCGGCAGCAAGCTGCTGTATGCGCAGGTGCTCAAGGAGGACCGCGACCTCGCGCTGGTCTCGAGCGACTACCGCCTGATGAACTTCAACACGTCGCTGCTCAAGACCAAGACGACCACCAACACGCAGGGCGTCCAGGCCTTTACGGCCAAGAAGGGCCGCTCGGTCACCACCGTCGGCACGACCGAGGAAATCCTTGGCGCCGGCGTCTCGGCCGAGAAGTTCACCGCGCAGAGCCTGCCCTCCGCCGGCGCCCTCATGAAGGAAAATGACATGCCGAGTTTGTTTGACTAAAACAACGGCGACTAAACCGTCATGGTTTTACAAAGCAGCGGGGCCCGGAGCGCAGTAAACGCTGCGCCCCGGGCCCCATGCATTACACCAGCATCATCCCTATAGACAAAATGCCGCATAAAGCGGAACAGACATAAGCCCATCATTCATTCCAAAGGGCTTAGTCGATAGCCTGATAAGGCGCACGCCCGGATGGGTCTTTTTAAGTGAGGACAGACTTCGAGATCTTGTGTTCTCCCCCGCCTTGACTTCAATCGCAGACAAGCATCCCTGCTTCTCTACTACAAAGTCGATTTCCGCACGATTATCTCGCGCCCAATAATGCAGTGGATAACCCATGGCTGAAAGCTGTTGGGCAACGTAGTTTTCGGTAAGTGCACCCATGAATGTGCCGCCGATACCGGCAAGAATATCGGCGCGTTGAGCACCGGCCTTGGAGACCAGCAGCCCTGTATCCGCCTGATAGATTTTAAAAGCAGAAGGGTTAACGAAGGCCTCTAAGGGGCTTTCGATCTGCCCGACTAGGCTGCAGCGCGCCACCGTACCCGACAATACAAGCCAATCGAGAGCATCTCCAAAGAGAGACGCATTGCCCCCCGCTCGCACTACCTTGTATTGAAATTTACGATTCTCTTTGGCAAGCTGCTGTGGAATGGAATCGAAGCACGCACGCGTCTTTGCACTCAAGCGTTCATCAGCATATTTATTGGTGTCGGCGGAATATCCGTCGAGAATAATCCGATGCTTTTCGGCCACATCAATGATTGACTGATCATCGATGTACGTTTGGACCGCCTCGGGCATTCCGCCAACAACAAGATACTGTCGATAGAGCCCAAGCGCCTTTTCATGAAGGCTTGGCGCAAGAGGACCCATTATCTCGAATGATGAGCGTATCTCGTCGACCAGCTGATCGTGCCCCATCGCCCAGAGAAACTCCTCGAAATCGAGTGGAGTCATCTCAATCAAGTCGGTCTTTCCGACGGGGAACGAATACGACTGATGGTTAATGGCAACCCCAAGAAGCGACCCGGCAGCCGCAACGTAATACTCGGGAGCATCTTCGCAAAAGTATTTAAGGGAAGTGAGCGCTTCCTCGCATGCCTGGATCTCGTCAATGAACAGTAAGGTTTTGCCAGGCACGATACGCTGTCCCGTACGAGCCTCGATCGCACGTACGATCGAATGAGGGTCAAGACCGCCCGAAAAATCCGCTCGCGCCGACCGGTCGTTCTCAAGATTAACGTAGACAACCGATTCGAAAAGATCCTGGGCGTACGTTCTGAGCAAATAGGTCTTGCCACACTGGCGCACGCCTTTGACCAGCAAAGGTTTTCTATCAGCTCTGTCTCGCCATTCCCTAAGGAGCTCGTCTGCCTTGCGACGCATACGTAACCTTCCCTCATGAACTTCTATTTGACAATATTTTAACGCGGATTAATTTGTTTTCAGTTATTTTTCTGCGTTTAAAAATTGTTCTATACGGCACTTGAGGGAATTCGCCCCTATCTCTCGGTAAGGACAGCAAGCATTTCCACCAACGCTGATTGCCATGCGTTCTTCTTGTCCTTAGGCAAGCTTGCGAGCGAGCTCTCGCACCTCTTTCAACTTGGGCGAGGATGCCATGCTGTCGCGCTCGGTCATACCGCTGATGGTGACAATGCCCTGGTCCTCCCACTTGCAGTACGCGCAGGTTGACTTGTACATAGCGATCGCCGCATCATAGACACCCTCGCTGTGGCTATCGAGTAAAAGGGCCGTCTTGGTGAACGGGAATCCCGCGGCACCGAAGGCGTACAGGCGGTCGATGGCGGTCTTTTCCTGCGCAGTGATATCAAACCAGTAGATAGGCGAAGCGAAGACAACCATGTCGGTGTCTTTCAGCGACTCAATCACGTTGGCCATGTCATCCTTCTGCACGCAGACGCCCTCATGGGCGAAGCAGTACTGGCATCCCAAGCAGCCGGCGATCTTCTTGCTGGCAACGCGGATGACCTCGACCGTATGGCCGCCCTCACGCGCGGTCTCGGCAAACGCCTCGACCATGGTATCGGTATTAGCGCCCTTACGCGGGCTGCCGCTCAATACAACGATATTCATAGGATTCCCTCTCCCTCATGCTGCAGGCGCGCAGCATGCTTTCTTGTAACCAAAACGAATGGTGTTAATCAATCGCCAGCAGGCCATATCTCTTGCTCAAGTTCCCTAAAGAAGCTCAAGACGATTGCGATTGCCTTATACAACGTCGAAAATCAAAGAGGGCCCATAGCAACGCCACCTACCTGAAATGACATGCGGTCAAGACGAGCTACGAGGATCGTGACGAGCCGATACCGCCCGCATGCCCCCTTCGGAATAGGCGCTGAGCAGCTCCTGAGCGTGGGCAAACTCGGGCCCTCGCCTCCAACCGAGCAGGCGGTTGACCGCGAGATTTCCCTGGACGTTGTGGACGAAGAGCAGATAGGCCTCCTCGCGCGAAAGCCCAGTCTCCTCCATGATCGAGGGAACCATCTGCTCGGCGCCGCGCTCGACGACGCGCTGTGCCACCCGGGCGTACGCGTCGTCATCCGAGTAGAGCAGATAATAGTCATCGTTTGCCGGCGGACGCTGGCAGAGGGCACCCGCCTCCGTTCCCTCGAGCGGCGGCACCGCCGCCAAGGCCTCGTCGATAAGCGCGTCGAGCAGGGCGAACTTGTCCTCGTAGTGCAGATAGAACGTGCCACGGTTGATATCGGCGCGGCGGCAGATATCCGCTACCGTCATCTTCGCGAAGCCGACCTCGGCCAGCAGCGCGAAGAACGCCTCCCGTATGACCGAGAGTGTATAGCGTCGGCGACGATCGATCTTCCCCGCTTCCATTACCCCTCCAATTGCAACGCTCGACAATGCCCGGCAAACGCTCGTTTATCGACAGCAGGCCGAAGCTGTTCATTGCTCTTAAGCAAATCGACATGGATACTTTTTATAGACACCTGTTTATAATAGCTGAAAGAAGGTATCCAGTGACCCTGTACGAGCAGCTCGTTATCGAGCTCACCAACCGATCGTTTTCCCTTCATGCCGCCTACCGCAGCGGCAGCACGCCCTATGAGCTGAGTGACCGCGAGCCCGAGCCCTACGACCAGCAAATCGAGGACTTCGCCCGTATGATCGAAGAAGCCGATTGCGTGCTGGTGGGCGGGGCCTCCGGGCTCTCCGCGGCGGGCGGCGGCGACTTCTACTACGAGGACAACGCGACCTATCGCAAGCATTTCGGCAAATTCGCCGAGCGCTACGGTTTCAAGGGCGCTTTCGAGGGGTCGTTCTACCGCTGGCCCACCGCCGAGGCGCGCTGGGGATACCTCGCCACCTTCCTCGACACCACGCTCAACGCCCCGCTGCGCAAGCCCTACAGGGACCTCGACGCCATTCTCGCCGAGAAGGATTTCTTCGTGCTCACCACCAACCAGGACACGCAGTTTGTGAAGCTCTACCCCTGGGAGAAGGTGGCAGAGATCCAAGGCGACCACCGCTTCTTTCAGTGCTCCCGCTGTTGCACCGACGCGGTGTGGGATGCGGTCGAGCCGGTCTCCAACATGGTAGAGGCCATGGGAGACGGCCTTGAGGTTCCGACAGAGCTCGTGCCGCGCTGCCCGCACTGCGGGGCAGAGGCGTTCCCCTGGGTTCGCGGCTACGGCAACTTCCTGCAGGGCGAACTCTACGAGGAGCAGTACCGCAAGGTGTCCGAATGGCTCGACGCGCACGCACGGCAGAGGATCCTCTTCCTCGAGCTGGGTGTGGGCCGCATGACGCCCGCGTTTATCCAGGAGCCGTTCTGGGCCCTCACGGCGCAGTTACCGCAGGCCAGCTACATCGCCGTAAACAACAAGACGCAGTTTCTCCCCCGCGCGATCGAGGATCGGGGGCTCGCCGTTCGCGCCGACATCGCCGACGTGCTTGCCGACGTGCTTGCCGACGTGCGCAAGACGCTGGGGAGGTAGCGCATGGAGACGGCGAAAGCAGTTCGCATAGGCAGGGCGCTAGCCGAAGCGGATCTTGTCATCATCGGCGCCAGCAACGGGCTGGACATGGCAGAGGGGCTCAACCTCTTCTGCGCCGATGCTCATTTCCGAGAGGCGTACGGCGACCTCGCTCAGGCCGACGGCATCGGCTGCATACTGCAGGGGCTCGCCTCCCCGGATGCCAGCGTGCGACGCCGATGGGCCGAGCGGTTCCATCAAAAGGAGTATCTCGAATATGAGCCCGGCTCGCTCATGAACGGGCTGCGGCGTCTTACGGAGCACGCCGACACCTTCGTGGTCACATGCAACATCGACGGGCACTTCGCGCGCGCCGGGTTCGACGAGAACCGCGTGCTCGAGACGGAGGGGGGCATACGCACGTCGATCGACGAGCGGCGTCTCGCCCATCCAGACGCCCTCGCCACGGCCCAGCTCGAGGAGCTCGAGCGCCTTGTGCAAGCCCATCGCAACGGCAGGGTCGCCATCCTCGAACTTGGCGTGGGACTGCGCAACGGCATCATAAAGCACATGCTCGCCCAGATCGCGAACGTCTGCGAGCACGCCACCTACATCGTGTTCAACTACAGCCAGGCCATGGCGCCCGACGCATCGTGCGAGACGATTCTCATTGACGGCGATATGGCCCCGGCTTTCGAGGAGATCGCCCGATGCCGCCCCTAGAAAGAGATGCACATAAACTTCGAAGCCTTATCGACGATGCCGACGCCATCATCGTCGGCATCGGCTCGGGCATGTCGAGCGCCGCCGGGTTCAACCATTACAACCGTGCGGGCATGGCGCGCGCAGGAATGGCGGACTGGCAGCAAGCCTTTGGCTTCAAGAGCCTTTTCGACGGCTTCTACCACCTCTACCCCAGCCTCGAGCAGCAATGGGCATACTATGCGCGATACATCGACTTCATGCTGCGCGAGCCGACCTCGCAGCCCTATCTCGACCTACGGTCCCTCATCGGCCATAAGGACTACTTCATCCTGAGCACCAATGTGGACACCCAGGCCGAGAAGACGTTTCCCGCCGAGAGAATCTGCAACTATCAGGGAAGCTTCGCACACCTTCAGTGCAAGCAGCCATGCTGCGACGAGCTCTTCGACGCGAGCCCCTACGTCGAGCGCATGCTCGCGGGCATGGCGGGGTTCGAGGTCCTCAGCGAGGGCGTCCCCCGATGCCCGCACTGCGGCTGGCAGCTCGTGCCGTGGGTGCGCGACGACACGTTTCTGCAGGGTGCGGCCTGGCGCGAGAGCCTCGGACGATACGAGCGCTTCGTGCGCGAGCGCAGCGATCGCCGCGTGCTGTTGCTGGAGCTCGGCGTGGGCGAGATGACCCCCGGCATCATCACGCTCCCGTTCTGGAGCATGACCGCAAAGCTGCCGGATGCGCACCTTTTGAGCGTAAACATCTCGGGCGGCTCGGCTCCGCTGCAGCTTGGAAGCAAGGCAGGGGCGATCCAGGCCGATTTGGGCGTCCTGCTCTCGGCGGCACGGACGGCGAAGGTATTTAAGCCTCCTTGTTAGTCTCTTTGAGATATTCCCCGTCGCCCACGGGCTCTAACCACTCGTTGGAGGCCTCCTCGCCCGGAACCTCCAGCGCGAGATGGGAGAACCAGCTCTCGGGCGCGGCTCCGTGCCAATGTTTCACACCCGGGGCGATGTTGACCACATCGCCAGGGCGCAGCTCCTGTGCCGGTTTACCCCATTCCTGGTAGAACCCTCGACCAGCCACGCAGATGAGAATCTGTCCGCCGCCGTTTTTGGCGTGGTGCACGTGCCAGTTGTTGCGGCAGCCGGGCTCGAACGTCACGTTGTAGACGCCAACCTGCTCGGTTGATAGAGGCGCGAGGTAGCTTTGCCCGATAAAGTACTTCGCGAATGCGTCGTTGGGGGCACCGATGGGAAAGGCCATCTCGTTTTGGTGCTCGGCTTTTGCATCAGCGGCATCGTCATCCGCCCAGACCTCCTTCGCCATGCGAAAGGCCGCCCATGCCTTGGGCCACCCCGCGTAAAACGCGGCGTGGGTAAGGATTTCCGCTATCTCCGCCCTGGTTACACCGTTATTCTTTGCGGACATCAGATGGTATTGGAACGAGGAATCCGTCAGTCCCTGCGCCATCAGCGCCACCACCGTCACCACGCTGCGGTCTCGAAGGGAAAGCTCGCCCTCTCGGCTCCACACCTCGCCAAACAGCACATCGTCATTGAGCTGTGCGAATTTGGGGGCAAAGTCCCCTAGGGCATCTCTGCCTGCCGTCTGTTTAATTGCCATGATCGATCTCCCCCTGTCGATGGTTTAGGTGCAAATCTGTTTCCGCATTACGGAACACCCTTTGCAATCCCTGTTCTAATGACGAGAATGAAGGTAATACCTAAACCTGACTTTAGGTCAAGAAATGAATTCGAGATTGATTCGGAGGAGCCATGTACACAATCGGACAGGTGTCGGAGATGTTCGGCTTGCCCGCCTCAACGCCGCGCTATTACGACAAGCAGGGATTGTTCCCGGCATTGGAGCGGACGTCCGGCATTCGGCAATTCGGCGATACGGAACTCGAGGCGCTTCGGGTCATCGAATGCCTCAAGAAAGCGGGGATGGAGATCAAGGACATCCGTCTATTCATGGAATGGTGCGCGGAGGGTCCATCGACATACCCCAAACGCAAGGCCATGTTCGAGGAGCGGAAGGCCCACATGGAGCTAGAGATCGCGAACATGAACCGCGCGCTGGACATGCTGAAGTACAAATGCTGGTTCTACGGGCAGCTGAATCAGGGCGAGAATGAGACTGAGCTGAGGGCCATGATTCCCGACGGCTTGCCAGAAGACATCAAAGAGGCCTACGAAAACGCTCACGCTCGGTAGTACCAAAAACGCCCTTTTTAAACTCAACCATTGTTTAAGATGTCACAACTCGGACAACAAGACTGGTTGCCCCGGTACGCAACGGGAGGGTCGACGCGGCTGGCATCGACCCTCCCATTTCCCAAACGGCATAAAGCTACTTGCTCACAACCGAGATGCGCTGGGCGACGTGGTTACCGGACTCGATCTCATCGACCATGGCAATCGCATAGTCAGCGTACGAGAGCGTTGACTCGCCGCGGCTGTTGAGCGTGAACTCCTCGCCCGCCAAGATATACTCACCGGTGCGCTCGCCGTCGGCCTGGAAGTCAGCAGCAGGGGAAATGAAGGTCCACTTGAGGCCGTCCGTTTCGCGAAGGTGAGCAAGGACTTTGCCGGCCGCGGCGGACAGCGGCTTCCAGTCATCGGGGAAGTCCGGGCCCATATCGACGGTGACCGTATGCTCGGGGTTGACGAACAGCGAGCCCGCGCCACCCACTATGAGCAGGCGCACATCGGTGCCGACCAGCACATTAGCCAAGTGGATGCCAGCGTCGGTGATACCGGGGATGGTCTCGGGCGTCCAGCCGCCCACGGCGTCCACCACGGCGTCGAATCCTTCGAGGTCTTCCGTCGTGAGCTCGAGTGCATCTTTGATGACGGAGTTCTGAGCGGCGGTCCTATTCTCGCCGCGCACGATAGCGGTCACGTCGAATCCGCGACGCACGGCCTCCTCAACGATGAGGCTGCCGGCCCTGCCGTTCGCTGCTACAACTGCGATTTTCTTGGTCATCATACTTTCCTTTCGACCTGCGGCACTCGCCGCCGCTTTCCTTGCGGCTCATACGATACGCGTCAAAGGTATATAATGGAAAGTAGGCACATAAAAGTGCTGTAAGCACCAAAAGGAAACTAATGTAAATGACGTGCATGATTGCAGACGGAGGTTTCACGAATATGACAACACCGACTTTGGAGAACCTGCCTGCCTGCCCAGTGGAGACAACGCTTTTGCTCATCGGCAACAAGTGGCAGGTGCTCATCCTGCGCGAACTCTCGCTCAAAGGCACGATGCGCTTTAAGGAGCTGCAACGCTCGATCGGCAAGATTTCGCAGAAAGTTCTGACCAGCAACCTACGAACCATGGAGGAAACGGGGCTCGTTCATCGTGAAGCGTTCGCAGAGGTGCCCCCACGGGTGGAGTACTCGCTCACCGACCTGGGACAGACACTCAGACCCGTTCTTGACGCAATGAGAGCTTGGGGCGAGAACTACAAGGAGCAGCTCAGCGGCGGCGGGCTTCGATAAGTAGCTCCTACTGGTTACACGCCTACAGAAACCCCTCCGTCCTATCGCCATCACGGGAAACCCTCCTCCTTGGTTCTCGCCGCAAACGGCTTCGAGGCCGCGCTGGAGATCCCGGCACGGCTGGAGCCGCCCCGCGCGAGCAGCGGAAAGGGATACACGCCCTTTACCAAGGTAGATTGCTGCTTTCGCTTCCCGTTCCTTCCGCAGTATTCTCAAGGCGGATGCGCGGCCCGCGCTCTTGGCGCCTAGGGGGCGTCGCCGTCACATCGTTTCATTCGCGCCTCTCTTTAGCGTTGGCAAGACGTCGGTTCGTGCCGTTCGGGTGCACGCAGGTTTTGATAATGCGCGCCATCTCATCGATAGGCGTTTCGCAGCCGCTCCGAATCCAGTCCTGTACCACGGCAGAGAGCCCATGCACATAAAAACTGATGACGAAGGCCCGCTGCTCGCTGGGATAGCCAAAGCGCTCCAACACTGGGTCGATGATGTGCTTCGCTAGGGCCTCGAATCGCTCCTGAGCTTGCAGCGTATGCCCGTTTGCGAGCATCGCGCGATAGATGGAGCAGTTGTCTTGGACGAACTCGAGGTAGGGCCTCAGATACTCGTCGGTTACGAAAACGAGCTCATCGAGGGAAGCCGTACGGATAGCCCCGATCGTGTCTGCGGCGCTTTGTTCAAAGCGCTCGAAGAACTTGGTGTTCACATGCTCCGAACACTCCTTCACGAGGTCAGGGACACCCTGGCAGTGAAGGTAGAACGTAGAGCGCCCCACCCCGGCCTTCTTGCAAATCTCCTTAACGGTTATGAACTCCGCGCCCTTGTTCTGCAGCAAGTCGAGCAAAGCCTCGTCCATAAGCTGCGCCGTCGTAAAGTATCTGCTCTGCTGCCTGTTCACCCAAGCCTGCCTCTCCCTGATGCCAAAAGCTATTCGCCGGCAATTCCCTTGGCAAGCTCCATTATCTCAAAGGCGTATTTCTTCTTAGAGGTTTCCAGAATCCAGCGATACAGAACAAGGTTCACGCTTGCGCCTGCGATACCCAAGATACCAAGGACGATTCCGAGCACAAACAACGTGCCCTCGCCAGGTCCCAGCACACCCATGGTCAGGCACATGCCCACACCCAACAACAGCGAGGAAGCGATGCCAAAGCTGTAGGCGAAGACGTTCGCGGGGCGCTTTGCTTTGGCATCGAGCTTCTTGAGCGCGGTGAGCTTGGAGGCGCTTTTGGGCGCGTATTGCTTGGCGATCGATTCCGCGCAGGTCTTGTCGGTGTCCATGTTTTCTTCCTTTTCTCTATGGCTTGTTCGACAACCCAAGAATAGGAAGAACGTGCAGGCGATTGAAGAACACAAACGGGACGTTGTGTCCATGTTATATCGGCGAATGTCGACACTCACCGCAACTGCTCGGAATGATGATTGCGCTGCATTTCGTTATCAAATGGGCAGTGAAAAACGGCATAAAAGAGGCCTACGGTGCTGTCACTGGCAAGAATACCGCCGAAGATATCCAAAACGAAAAAGAGTTGAAAGAACTTGGATTGGATCAAGAGGATCGATAAATCCAGTTTCGCTGCCCCTAAAACGGCCTTGCTTTGCCCTCGGGGACAATGATGCTCACTCATTCATTTGAATTCGTCTTGAGGAGCGCCTTAACGTGCAGGTCGTAACGTGTGGCATAGAGAGGTCGTCCCCTGCGCTTTATCCTTCGCGCGCCCGTGCTTACCTTGATAAGGTCGGCATCACGAAAGAGCATCGCTTCCTCGAGGTATCTATTACGGCGTTTCAGTCTATCGCCTTTCAAGAGCTGCTCCTAAAACTCGAATCTGATTACACTTTTGGGAGTTTCATAACTCTGCGCCACAAGATGAGCAAAGAACGCACCTCGAGATGAATCGACTAAAGGAATTACGCACCTGCCGGGAGGCAGACAGCCTGCTCGATCATCGCGGACTGCCAATTGATAAACCCCAAAGCCGGACCGCACGGCGGCGCTCGTTTCGCTAAATCGGCTTGATGGAATGGCGGATCACGGTCTTGAGCTTCTCCGGCACACACTTGCGCGGATCGGAAAGGTAGATTTCGTGATGCAGGCGGAATTCGGAGAAGTCGGGGGCGTAGCCCCGTTCCGCTGCAAATGTGCGCATGGCGTCTATGGTCGTCGTCTCGTCGTCGTAAGGCCCAGTGTGCATGCACTGAACGCAAAGGCCCTCGTCGACCCTCAGCAGCTCGACCGCCGAGAAGTCCAGCTTCTTCTTGGTGGCAGCTTCCGAAACGGCCCAGTCGAAATCCTCGCGAGTGACGAAATCGGGCAGGCGGATGCACGAGATAAAGTTGAAGTCGTCCTTCCTCGTGTAATCGATCTCGCCATCGGCGCGGTCTTGCCACCAGAAGCCCTCGAGTGGCGGCACGACGAAGTCGAAATAGCCTTCGATTTCACGCGGGCCCTTCTTCGACATCTTGATGGTATAGGCAACGCCGTAGGGCATCGGCAGCGCGTTCTGCTACGCGCCGCCTTCGGCATTGGGATCGCCCTTGCCCCGCACGGCAACGTAGCTCATAGACGGAACGATCAGAATGCTCGGCTTGTCAGGCGGTTTGCCCGCGATGTTGTAGCGCACCGTAGACGCTGATGGAGATGGCTGCGCGCAGGCACGAGTGCGCCGCCGCACCTCATGGCCTATTTCTCGGGTATTTGGGGCGCGCGGCGTTCAAAAATGTGAAGCGGTTCCGCATGCTCGGGGTTGAGCCGAGGCGCCCTACTTCTCGCCCTCCAGCAGGCCCACGATGCGGTCGATGTCGACGGCGAAGCGGGGCCTTCCCTCGCGCTCGTAGCGGTCGAGGTACGCCTGACACTCGGAGACAATGCGCTTGATGTTGCCGTCGATGATGCGCTGGAGCGTCTCGTAGTAGGCCGAGCCCTCGGTCCTGAAGCGGCGCTGGTAGGACTTGGTTATGGGGAACATCTTGATGTAGTGGATGCCGTGGCGACAGCCGGGGCTCGTCGTGGGGCGGGGTGGCAACGCAAAGTACTGGTCTTTGGGCACGTTGGGGGCGATGTTGGAATGCAGCGGCACGGCGAAGTCCCTGCGCTTCCCGCGGAAACGCAGCCTCACCACCACGATGCAGGGGAGATTGTGCTTAAGCATGAGCTCGCGGTCGCCCTCGACGAGGTCAAAGAAGTCCTGGGAGATGGATACGACCTTCACCGGTTGCGCCTCTTCATACGAAGTGGGGCCCGCATCGCTGCAGGCCCCTACAGGTGGGCGATATTCTACGCCTTGCGGCACCCCGTCGCCCACGGAGGTTAAACGTACACGTAAGCCGTACTCTGAAAGCCGCGGCTTCCGGCAAGTAGTTTATGCCACGAAAGGTCGCTTTCAACGCGCATAGCTCGCAAAATAACACTCGCTGGGCCGTCACCCCTGGCAGTTGCCCTCCAATCTTCATTGGAGTCAGCAGGTCAATTCATATAGTTATGGGGGGGGTATCCTAAAGGAAATCAAATTTATACCCCCATAACTAAGGAATTTTCTATTCCCACTCAATGACTAGGGCCCTGGTGTAATTGGCTGGATCACCGTTCCGGGAACCGGTATCGACCTACCTGTCCGCCGAGCTCTTTCTTCAGCTCCAGCCTAGTATCTGATTCGCGCCGTTATAAGCGAAAACCGAAGAGATGCGTCTTAGCCAAGAAAAGAAGGTTAGCCTCATCTTACTGCATGATTCGTGTGTTATAGTTAGATGGCTCTAACTGTTTGGGGGCGATGGCCATGCACGAACGCAAGGACTTCTGGGACAGGAATGCTGGTCGGTACGACCGTTTCATGCGAAACGACCGGGCGGCGTATGAGAAGATGTATGGGCTGATCCGGCCGGTGGTGAAAGCAAAGACCGTGCTGGAGGTTGCCACCGGCACGGGGCTCATCGCAAAGAGCGTCGTGGATGCGGCGGCGCGCATCGAGGCTACGGACGCCTCTGCAAAGATGATCCTTGAAGCAAAGCGGGACAATCAATCCGCAAAGCTGCACTTTTCCGTACAAGATATGTTCCGCCTGCCCTATGCACAGAAGTCCTTCGAAGTGGTGATCGTGTCCAACGCACTTCACATAGTGCCGCATCCGGAAAAGGCCCTGCAAGAAATCAGGCGGGTGCTGAAGGACGACGGCGTGCTCATCGCGCCAACCTTCACCCACGCGGGGAACTCGGTTTCCGGCAAGGCAAAAGCCTTTTTCATGAGTATGGCGGGATTCCCCCTCCACAGCGGGTGGACAAGCGAGGAATACCTGCGTTTCCTGCGTCAAAACGGCTGGGCGGTGCGGAAAAGCGCGGTGCTGAAGGCCTCGTTCCCGTTGACCTATGCGGAATGCACGAAATCGGAGGGGCCAGATGTCGTTCTTTGAAAACACCCGCAAGCCCGTGGGCCTCGGCGGAAAACTTATGGTTGCCATGATGAACCTGGGCCACAGCCCTGTGGCGCGGTGGGGGCTTCGATTTCTACGACTTGCGCCAAATGCCAAGGTGCTGGATTGCGGCTGCGGCGGCGGGGCGAATATAAAACGGCTGCTGAAAAAATGCCCGCATGGCGTCGTCAAGGGCGTCGACTATTCGCCCGTCAGCGTGGAGAAGACTAGAAAGCTCAACCGAATTGCAATTCAGGAGGGGCGTTGCGCCGTTCTGCAAGGCAGTGTGGCGGATATGGTGTTTGAGGATAGCTACTTCGATGCCGCCACGGCCTTTGAGACCGTCTATTTTTGGCCTGATTTGCCCCGATGCCTCCGTGAGGTCTGGCGGACGCTGAAGCCAGGCGGGACAATTCTCATCTGCAACGAGAGCAATGGCGATACGGACAAGGACGAGAGGTGGACGCAGATCATCGGCGGCATGACCGTCTACAAGGACATTGAATTAAAGGCGTATCTGGAGCAGGCGGGTTTTCACGAGGTGCAGATACGCAAAAAGAAAAAGTGGCTCTGCATCACGGCGCGGAAGTAAGGGCATCAAGCACGGGCATTTTTGCATCCATCCTGCACATGAGTTAGGCATGCCGGTCATAGCGGCTGTGCTGGCGGCAATTATGACAGTTTTTATTCACTGAGGAAGAAACCTATGAAATGTAAAATTGAGAAAAACACCGTGCAGGAGACGCTGATCCTCCCGCTGTATTCCCGGAAGCTGTGTACGGAGTTGTACCCGAACCTTTACAAGGATGAAACAGCGGTTCGTCTGCTCGGCCAGATCGACTACGACTTTTCAGAGGCAGAGAAAAACTCCCGCAGCCTGATGCAGCGCTTTGGTGCGCTGGAGGTGGCCATGCGGCAGGGTGATCTTGCTTTCGAGGTGCGGGATTACCTGAAAGACCACCCCAATGCGGCGGTGGTCAATCTGGGCTGCGGGCTGGACAACACCGGCAGAACCTGCGACAACGGTAGATGCAAGATCTACAATCTGGACTTCCCGGATGTGATTGCCTTGCGGCAGCAGCTGCTGCCCGCCGGGGATCGAGAACAAAATATCCCCTGCGACCTGAAAGACACCGCATGGTTTGGCAAAATCGATGCCTCCGGCGGGGCGGTGTTCTTTGCCTCCGGAGTGTTCTATTACTTTCTGACCCAGCAGGTCCGGGAACTGGTGCGGGGGATGGCGGACGCTTTCCCCGGCGGTGTGCTGGTCTTTGATGCTGCCAATCGGACGGCAGTAAAGATGATCGCAAAAACATGGCTTAAGACTGCAAAAATCAAGGATGTGGGGGCATATTTTGCGGTTTCGGATGCCGCCAAGGAAATCGGCACGTGGAACAGCCGTCTACAGGTCACAAGTCGCGGCTATATGCTGGGTTACAACGATTTGAGAGACCCTTCTGTCAGCGGCTTTTTCCGGTTTCTCGCAAGGGTCGGTGACAACGGGATGAAAATGCAAATCGTGAAAATTAGATTTTAAAAGGCAAAAATGAAGCCCATTCACTTTGACGTTGAAGAAGACGGCTTTTACGGCACATATTGGGCGTGCAAGGACACACATACAGCAGCGGACACGGATTCGATTGAAACCGTGCCCGCTATCTAATACTATATTATTTTATCGAACGCCTGTTCTATTCCCACTCGATGGCGTCGGTTCTGCCGTCCCGTCATTCCAGTTGCACCCAGTTTTCGGCATCGACACGGAACGCGTGCCGCCGAATGACGCGATGTCGCGTTTCGTCGGCTTCGGGGACAAAAGTTGGGACAACCTCAAAAACTTTTTTCAAACTCAGGGCTTTGAGTTTTTGTTTTTGTCCCAAAGTGCGCGGCGGGTCGCCTTTGGAGGCTCGATGGCGCCGAAAACGCCCGTTTTGAAACTCAACCGGTAGCGCACAGAGATGTGGTGTAAGAGGCGGGGCATGCCCCGCCTCTGCCCT